>CAXMNO010000145.1:0-7323 GCA_964194655.1 uncultured Acidimicrobiia bacterium | reverse complement strand
CCGAGCCTAACAGCCAGGTCTCCCTCGTCGATGCGGCCATGCCCGGTATGCTGCCGGTCTTGAACGAGGCTGCTGTCGCTCAGGCAGTGAAAGCTGGTCTTGGCCTGAAAGCCAAAATCAATCTGACCTCTGTCTTTGAGCGTAAAAACTACTTCTATGCCGATTTGCCGCAGGGTTACCAAATCTCCCAATACCAGCAACCGATCGTGGGGGAGGGGAGCATTACCATCGACCTTCCCGATGGGTCTGCGCGCGATATCGGGGTGGAGAGGCTGCACCTTGAGCAAGATGCAGGTAAATCGATCCACGATATGGATCCGGCCAGGACATACATCGACCTCAATCGCTCCGGCGTTATATTGATGGAGATTGTGTCCAAGCCCGATATGCGTTCGGCGGAGGAAGCGGCGGCCTATCTGCGCAAGTTGCGCTCGATCCTGCGTTATCTGGGAACGTGCGATGGCAATATGGAAGAAGGCTCGATGCGCGCCGACGTGAATGTCTCTGTCAGGCGCCCGGGTGAGGATTTGGGCACAAGAACCGAAACGAAGAACGTGAACTCCGTGCGGTTTGTTCAGCAAGCAATCGAACATGAAGCACGCCGGCAAATCGCCTTGATCGAAGACGGTGGCGAGGTCGTGCAGGAAACCCGCTTGTTCGATGCGAGCAAGGGGACGACACGCGCCATGCGCTCCAAAGAAGATGCACACGATTATCGCTATTTCCCCGATCCGGACCTGTTGCCGCTGGTGTTGGACCCCTCGTGGGTGGAGGAGGTGAGGCAGACGCTTCCGGAACTGCCAGACGAGAAAAGCGCACGCTTTACCAGCGACTTTGGCCTAAGTGCCTACGATGCTGGCGTTTTGGTGGCTGAGCGTGAAACAGCCGAGTTCTTCGAGACTGTCGTTGGCAAAGGCGAAAAGGCGCGTGATCCGAAGGTGGTGGCCAACTGGCTAACGGGTGAATTCTTCGCTGCCTTGAACCGCGCTGGAATAGAACTTGGCGAGGCACCTGTCGATGCGGAAATGCTTGGCGGTCTCATTGATCTTATTACGGACGGGACCATTTCAGGCCGGATTGCCAAGGATGTTTTCGAGGCGATGTGGGAGAGCGGCAAGACTACCTCGGAAATCGTTGAGGAAAAGGGCTTAAAGCAAATTTCCGACACCGATGCTTTGGAAGCGATTGTCGAAGAAGTTATTGCCAGCGGCCAGACCCAAGCCGAGCAATTCCGCGAAGGTAACGAGAAGGTTCTCGGCTGGTTCGTTGGTCAGGTCATGAAGGCCACAAAGGGCCAGGCCAACCCGGCACTCGTCAACGAAATTTTGAGAAATAAGCTGAAGTAGGCGGTTTCACAGACCATGGCATCTGATTCTGTAATTCTTATTCCCGGCGATGATCCTGTGCAGATCCAAGGGACACCGCATCTTGAACGCTTGATGGACATCGGTGAGGTCCGGCTCTATGCCACCAGGCCGGAGAGCCGGGAAGAGAAGCTGGAGCGCGCGGGAGATGCGGACATCATCGTCAATACCCGTGGCTTGGTCCGCTGGGATGGCGAGGATTTCGCCGTACTGCCGAAATTAAAGATGCTGACGACCTGTTCCATCGGGACGGATATGTTCGATCTCGTAGCGGCAAAGGCGCATGGGAAGGTCATCTGCAACGTCCCTTTGGCGACGGTGCCGATGGTGGCCGAACATCTCTTCGGGTTGGTCATGGCCGTTGCCAAGCAAGCAGCCTTTCAAACGGCAGAGGTGAAGGCCGGGCGTTGGAACAAGCCCTTTAACGTCTATTTGGCGGGAAAGACGCTCGGCATCGTTGGCACAGGCAACATCGGAGCAGGCGTGGCCCGTTTGGCGCGCGCGATTGGCATGAAGGTGATCGCCTGGACCTTTAATCCAAATAATGAGCGTGCGGCGGAATTGGGGGTGGAGTTTGTCCCCCTTGATGAGCTTCTAGAGCGTTCGGACGTTATTAGCCTGAATGTCAGGCTTTCGTCCGATACCGAACATCTCATCGGCGCGCGCGAGCTGGAATTGATGAAAGATGACGCCATCCTCGTAAACGGTGCGCGCGGTAAGGTTCTGGATATGGAGGCCCTCTGTGCCACGCTTGACGCGGGTAAGCTTTACGGCGTCGGCTTGGATGTCTTTCCCGAAGAGCCAGTGCCAGCGGATGCGCCTATCCTCGGCTACGACTGTGTCGTATTCACGCCACATGCCGCCGATCAAACCCCGGAGGCCATTGATGCAGTGAATGCGGGTGCGGTTGAGAACGTTATCGCTTTCCTCGAAGGACGCCCGCAGAACGTGGTGAATGGGGCTTAAGGAGGCGTTCGGCCATACCTATTAAGGGGGATGGAAAAGGAAAGTTAAAACGTCAGACTGCGGCCCGCGCCTTCCACTGGGCACACCAAATCTTTCGCCCTAAGCCATAAATTCCGCTCTCCTCGCGCCAAGGCGCTTGAGAGCCTAACGAAACTCAGTGTTTTTTTCAGCGAGGACAAAGACTTGCAGCTCGATACCGAATTTTGCCGATCCTTTTTTCCGCCAATGAATAACGGTGTGGTCTATCTGGAAAACGCCGGTGGGTCCTACGTGCCGCGCCAGGTGATCGATCGGCTCACCAACGCCATGCAGGGCTGTCAAAACCAGCCCTTTTGGTATTTCGAATCCTCCAAGGACCTGACCCAGCGGCTTGAGACTTCCATTCAGGCAATCGCCGAGTTGATCAGCGCCACCACCGATGAAATAGTGGTCGGGCCTTCCACCACTTTGAACGTCTATGTTCTGGCGCAAGCTCTGAGACCGCTTTTCTCCGCCGGTGACGAACTCATCGTCACAAATCAGGACCATGAAGCGAACTCAGGTGCTTGGCGGCGGCTTGAAGAATTCGGCGTTGTGGTGCGGGAATGGCAAGTTGACCCTGAAACCGGGGAGCTCGACTTAGCCGGGCTCGACGCGCTGTTGAGCGAGCGTACGAAGCTCGTCTGCTTCCCACATGTGTCTAACGTGGTCGGCTCTATCAACCCTGTTAAGGAGATCGCGGCCAAGGCTCACGAAGTAGGCGCGATGGTCTGCGTCGATGGGGTTGCTTACGCAGCTCACGGTCTCATTGACGTTGCCGATTGGGACGTCGATTTCTACCTCTTCAGCCTCTATAAGATCTATGGGCCTCATCTGGCCGTTCTCTATGGCAAGAAGGAAGCGATGGCCCTGTGCCGGAACCAAAACCACTTCTTCCATGAGGGAAAGATCCCTTGGATTCTAAATCCCGGCGGCCTCAATTACGAATCGGTGGCTTCCCTCTCTGGCATCGTTGAATATTTCGAGCAAGTGCACGACCACCATTTCGGGCCAGGCGGCAATGCCTTAAAGGACCGGGTTGGAAAGGTCTTTGAGCTTTTTGCAAAGCAGGAGCAGGAACTCGCCACCCCTCTCATCGCCTGGTTGAACGCGAAAGAGGGTGTGCGTCTTATCGGCCAAAAAACGGCTGACCGCTCAAAGCGCATGCCGACCATTTCCTTTTCAGTTGATGGAAGGTCGTCGCAAGACGTTGTGGAAGCCCTGGCGATGAGGAATTTCGCGGCAGGTCACGGTCATTTCTACGGCCATCGCTGTGTCGAGGCCCTAGGCTACAGCGACCCGGATGACGGGGTGATTCGCATCTCCATGGTTCACTACAATACCGGTGAAGAGATGCAGAAATTGATCGCGGTCTTGGAGGAAATCATATAAGGGCGCAAAAGCCCTTAGTTGATCCCCTTGCACTTTAAATGCATTGAGCTTTAGGGCGCGCAGCTATTAAGCTGCAGCGCCCTTTTGGCAAGGATCCCATGCAGTCGAGGAGAATTTGGTGTGAGCAAGGACGAAGCAGGCGTAAACCTGAAGCCTGAAACGCTTGCTGCACAAGGCGGCAGTCACGGCGATATGGCAGAAGGTGCGGTCGTGCCGCCGATCATAGCCTCGACCACCTTCGCCCGCCGCGCCCAAGATTATGAGCTTATCGGCTCATCGAGCTATACACGCGATCACAATCCAACCAGCGAGACTGCCGAGAACCTATTGGCTGAGCTGGAGAAGGGCGCGGGCGCTTATATCTTTGCCTCCGGTCTGGCAGCGGGTGCGGCTGTAGTGCAAGCATTGAAGCCGGGTGATCATATTGTTGCTTGCCGCGTCATGTATTGGGGCTTTCGCCAATGGCTTGAGGACTTTTGCCCGACTTGGGGGATTGGTCTTGATTTGGTCGACATGGAAGATCTGGAAGCTCTAAAGGCAGTCCTTCGCCCGGGGGTGACAAAACTTGTGTGGCTTGAGACACCCTCCAACCCCCTTTGGGCGGTAGGCGACATCGCAGCGGTGGCAAAGCTTGCACATGAAGCAGGCGCCCGCCTTGCCGTGGATAATACGGTGCCGACGCCTGTCCTCACGCGGCCGATTGAACTAGGCGCAGATCTCGTCATGCATTCGGCCACGAAATATTTGAACGGGCACAGCGATGTTTGTGCCGGGGCCTTGGTCACGGCGCAGTGCGATCAGTTTTGGCAGCGTGTGCTCTACAACAGATCCAAAGTAGGCGCCATTCTGGGGCCGTTTGAAGCTTGGCTTTTGCAACGTGGGCTTAGAACACTCTATTTGCGGGTGGAACGGGCAAGCACTAATGCCTTGGCGCTGGCTCGCCATCTTGAAAAGCATCCGGTGATCAATCAGGTGCTTTATCCAGGACTCGAGAGCCATCCAGGTCACGAAGTAGCCCGTCGGCAGATGGATGGAGGCTTTGGCGGCATGTTGTCGGTGCGCGTCAGGGGCGGCGGCCCGGCTGCTCTCAAAGTAGCCCAACGCTTGAACCTTTTCCTGCGGGCGACATCTCTAGGCGGCGTCGAATCCCTAGTCGAACACCGGGCGACCATTGAGGGTTCCAACAGTGTGGTGCCGGAGGATTTGCTGCGCCTCTCGGTGGGGATTGAGGCTATCGACGATTTGATTACCGATTTTGATCGGGCCGTTGAGGGCCTTTAGACCGAGCCAAGAAAAAAGAACCAGTAGTTTTGACAGGGATTATCATGACAATCGAACTTTATACCTGGGGGACGCCTAATGGGCGAAAGGTCTCCATCGCGTTGGAAGAACTTGGGCTGCCTTATGAAGCACGGGAAATCAATATCGGGAAGGGCGATCAGCTAACGCCCGAGTTTCTTCAAATTAGCCCTAATAATAAGATTCCCGCCATCGTCGATGCTGATGGGCCAAATGGTGAGCCAATTTCCCTTTTCGAATCAGGCGCCATTCTTCTTTATCTCGCAGAAAAGACGGGGCGCCTTTTGCCAAGTGATCCACGCGGGCGTTGGCAGGCGATGGAATGGATTATGTGGCAGATGGGGGGATTTGGTCCCTTCCTGGGACAGGTGCACCACTTCAAGCGCTTTGCTAAGGAAAAGGTTCCTTATGCTATCGATCGCTATGATAACGAGGCACGACGTCTTTATGGCGTACTCGATAAGCGCCTTGCCGAGGGCAAGTACGTTGTAGGCGATGACTACACCATGGCCGATATCACCATATATCCCTGGGCCGCTCGCCACGAATGGCAAGAGATAGATCTTGCCGATTATCCCAATGTTCAGAGATGGTTCGCAGAGCTATCGGCCAAGCCCGCCGTCATACGCGGGATGGCCGTGCCGTTTTTGAATTAGTGGCTCTATTCGCTTAGCTGATTTTCGAATTTGGGCTCCGCAGTCGTTCGTTTCATACAAAAGGTGAGTTAACGAAAAATTCACCTTACGCTTGCGCGCGTGGTGGTCGTCCGCGTCTGCGTTTGGGCTGAAGCGTAACGATCTCGCCGCCAGACTTTGTAATGTTTCTGGTCATTTCCACGAGTTCGTTGCGACAATGCTTCAAATTCTGCAGTTCGCGGGCGTCATCCCGGTCATAAATCTCGACGCAAGAAAGCTTTATTTCAACAAGATCGACCAGGGTCTCCAAAGTACGCTTCGATAGCGACATGGTTGGTTTCCCCCTACCACTGTTTGTTTTAGCTATCTGGGAGCTTGGGCCAAGCAGGGTTAAAGGGAACTTAAGCGGCTGCATTTTTTTACCATATTAAGGAAGCGGTAAGCTGGGAGCCAAAATTGAAGAATTTTTCGTGAGCTCAAAGGTAATTCGGGCTTTACAGAGAAAGGCGAAACCCTTAGGAATTTGGCGCCTCGCAAGATACGGAGAGATGGCCGAGCGGCTGAAGGCGCTCCCCTGCTAAGGGAGTAAGTGCAGAAATGTGCTTCGAGGGTTCGAATCCCTCTCTCTCCGCCACACCTAAGCTATTGATACTGCAGTGTTTTTTGGAATTGTGTGGGATTCGAACTTGCGCCGTGATATCCGCGCCTTAGGGCGCCCGGCGCAGCCTCGAGCGGCCTTGAGAGACGCCGTGGTGTCGGCTTGGGGCGCTCGTGCGGGCGAATATCTCTGTCGGCCCTTTTGGTGGTACCGTTCGGACGGCTGGTGATGCGGCACCATCGGTAAGGTTTGCGCGGCCAGTCCGGCATTTCCAGGAAGAAAGAGCCCCTCAAGAGAGCCGATGAGGGGCTGGTCCTATGGGAGGCGTGGTGGCGTCAGGTGAACCCCAAGGCCGTGCGTTGCTCTTTCCAGTCGAGGGGAAGCCGGGCGTGAGTGATCAGCCGGCCCGCCGTTAGGTCGGGGGGATGGCGCCCCTCGAGGATCGCCTTGGTGATGTCGGGAGCGAGGAAGGATAGTTTCACCAGGCGGGTGAAGTAGGGGCGGCTCACGCCGGCGCTTTCAGCGATAGTGTCCATACGATCGCCGCCGCGGATGAAGTGTACCTTGAGCCTCTCGGCCTTGACGATGAGCTTGACGAGGCTCGGATCGGGCTTGCCCTTGCGGGCCTCTTTGGCGTCGATCAGCATCCTAATTTCCATGCCTACCCGCCGCAGGCGTGCCGGCGCAGAGAGGGTCAGCCTCGGCGCGCTGTCTGCCGCATCGGAAGCTGGAGAGAGGGCAGGCGCCTCGCCGGTCAGAAGGGTGCCGAGGCGTTCCGGGAGGAGATGGATCTCGACCTGGTCCGGGCGCAGGTCGATGCGGGTCACCAAGACTGAGAGGAGCCGGCGTGTCTGCGCCGGCGTCTGCTCCGGCCACTGCCCGGAGAGCGCTGCCGCCCGGGCGATGAGGCTTTGCTGCGCGATCACGCTTTTTACCTGCGGCGCGACCGCCTCATGGATCTCCGCCGCCGATGAAAGGAATGCGCAGATGCGCGAGGCGACGATCTGTTCGACGTCGCCGGCCGGGACGCGACGCCCGTCGGGCAGCGCCT
>CAXMNO010000144.1:0-3866 GCA_964194655.1 uncultured Acidimicrobiia bacterium | reverse complement strand
TTCCTTACCGTTCTCAAAGTCTTTGAAATAGAGCCATATTAAAAGGCCGATGAAGGCAAAGACTTCGATATTCATTAGGGTATCGAGCCACTCACTCATGCTGGCCTCCTTCCCGGCGTGTTGCCGGTGTTGCTGACGGCTTCTCGTGCTTTAAGGCTTTCAAGAGACAAACAATCAACAGCAAGACAATAAATACGAAGGGCAAAGCCCCAAGCGCGATGATGGATTTGATCGCCTCAATGCTGCCAGAGAGGATCATCACGAAGCCAAGCGCGCCCAAAACGACGCCCCAGCTCAATTTCACCTTCACGCTCGGGTTAAGATCGCCACCGGTTGAAAACATCCCAAGCACGAAGGCCGCGCTCACCACGCTCGTCACGATGAAGAGGAAGGCAGCCACTACGACGGCTGCAATGGTGAGCTTCGGGAACGGGAAGAAGCTCAGAACAAAGAAAGTGGTGTTCGAGACGTTGTTGCGCACAACATCCAATATCGGAACGTCCAGCTCGAGAACGCCATAGAACCCGACGGAACCAAAAACGCCAAACCACAGAATCGAAAAGGCAGTCGGGACCAGGATCACACCGCAAAGGAATTCGCGGATTGTGCGTCCCTTGGAAATGCGCGCGATGAAAACCCCAACGAACGGCGCCCAGGCGAGCCACCAGACCATGTAGGTCAATGTCCAGGACTGAAACCAATTCCCCACCCGATCGTCCATAAAGGTGAAGGTACGAAAGCCTTGCTCAAGGACGCCGGAAAGGTATTGGCCGAGCGCTTGAATAACGCCGCCCATGATGAAGTGGGTCGGGCCCGCTATCAGAATGAAAATCATAAGCCCGCTGGCGATCGCCATGGCGGTATTAGAAAGCAAACCCATCCCCCGGCCTAGGTCCACCGTCAAGGGCAAAATATAGGAAAGGCAGAGCACGGCAAAGATCACGAACACCAGCCCCGTGCCCGTCCCTTCGAGACCCAGCAAAGCATCAACACCCTCTTTCACCTGAAAAACGCCCATAGCAACCGAGCCACCGAGCCCGATGGCAATCGCAACAATTGCCAAGAGATCGGCCAGCCATCCGACCGCGCGAGTCAATCGGTTGCTGCCGAAGACCTTTAAGATCGGCGCGCTAACGAGGCTTGGACAGCCGAGACGATAGGAGAAATAGGCGATGACCAAGCCAGTGATCGCATAGATCGCCCAGGCATGCAGACCCCAGTGGAAATTCGTCACAAAGAGTGAAATCGACGCTGCCGCGCGCGAACCCTCAAACTTCTCAATAAGCAGATAGTGGGTTAGAGGTTCAGCCGCGCCCCAGTAGAGCAGCCCGACGCCCATGCCCGCGGCAAAAAGCATCGCGAGCCAGGAAATGGTCGAAAATTCCGGTTCATCGTCGTCGTTTCCAAGCTTTATCCGGCCATAAGGCGAAAGTGCCAAAGCGATTGCCGTGATTAGAATGAAGCTCACCGTTAGCATGATGAACCAGGCGCGACTAGCGAACTGGATCCCAACGAGCTTGGCGGAAAAATCAGCGAGGCTTGCTGTATCAACGATGCCCCAAACAGAAATGGCCCCGGTAATTAGAAGTGCAACGATCAAAAGTGGACTCTTAAACAAGGCCTTCCCCCCTATAAAAGAATTTGGCCTAAGTCGGACACACTTTTTGTCTATGCAATTATTCGTCTAGCAAAACTCTCTGCCGCTATTTCCATACCTGAGCCGCAACACGGCGAAAATTCCCGCCTAGTATGCCAGCTATCTCGGCGCGGTTGAACCCCGCTTGGGCAAGTTCGCTCGCAACTTCGGGTAGGTGACGCACATCAAGGCAGCTCACCTCGCCATCATAGCCCGCGCCCTCCGGCCAATAATCGGGATATTTGGCAAACATCTCTAAAAGCGCATTCCCACCCCCTACCTCTTCTTTGGCATCCAAATCAGGGGCGTAATCTAGGCTGATACCGACGTGCGCGGCACCTGCAAGTTCGGCGACATAGGCAATATGGCGCACGAGCGCCCCAGGGCTCGCCTCATTTTCTCCTAGGAATAAATTGACCCCATTGATACCAACGACCCCGCCACTTTCAGCGCAAGCCTTGATTTGCGTATCGGTGATGTTCCTGTCGTGATCCACCAGGGCCCTCGGATTGGAGTGGGAGAAAATCACGGGATCGGCAGAGCGTTCAATCGCCTCCATCGTGGTTTCGAGGCCGCTGTGGGAACAATCGATGACCATCCCGACGCGGTTCATCTCCTCCACCACCGCACGACCGAAATCCGTTAAACCGATATCTTCGCCATGGCAGCCGGCACCTGCGAGATTGTTGCGGTTATAGGCAAAGAGCATATGGCGCACGCCAATATCGTAATAGAACTGAACCAGATCGATCCGACAATTGAGCGCATTCATCCCCTCGATATCAAAAGTCACGGCCATTTGCCCAGCCGCACGCGCGCTCTCGACTTCCTCCAGCGTGCCCACGATTTGGCAATAGGGCGCCTCGACCGGAAGGCGTCGGCGGATAGATGCAATGTTCTCAATTGCCTGAAACCAAGGCTGTGGGTCATAGGAAACGTTGATGGAGAGATAATCCACTCCCGCTTGGCGCCAAGGAGCGAGAAGCGGATCAAGCGGTGCATCCGGGATCATCTCAAAGCCCCCATGGTCATCCCAAATCCGGCTCTCTCGATAAAGCGCTTCGATATCCATTCGACGCTATCCTTTCGCGCACGCCTAGATCGGGAATTCGGCACATAATCTGGCACAGTGCTCGCGCGCCTCAGCGACTGCTTTCTCCTCTCCACCCGATGATAAAGCACTGATAAGATCGGCGATGATATGACCTAACTGGACGAATTCGCCTTCGCCCATGCCCCGTGTCGTCGCCGCACTCGTCCCCAATCGAAGCCCTACCCACTGCGCCGGTTTAGGGGAATCAAACGGGATCGGGTTCTTGTTGGAGGTGATGTTAGCATCTTCGAGGACCGATTCTACTACTTGGCCCGTCAATCGCTGTGAGGAGAGGTCCAACAGGACCAAGTGCGTATCCGTCCCACCGGAAATAACTCCGATTCCCCGCTCAATCAGCGTTGCCGCGAGCGTCTTGGCATTTGCTTTAACCTGGGCTGCATAGGTCTTGAATTCAGCTCTCAGCGCCTCGCCAAAACATACAGCCTTTGCAGCGATCACCTGGGAATGGATGCTTCCTTGCACACCGGGAAAAACGGCGGCTTGCAGCTTTTTCTCCCACTTCGGATCTCGCGATAAGATGACACCACCGCGCGGGCCTCGAAGCGTCTTTGTCGTCGTGCAGGTGACAATATCCGCGTGAGCCAAGGGGGACGGATGAACCCCACCCGCTACAAGACCGGCAAAATGCGCCATATCAACGTGAAAGATCGCGCCGCAGCGCTCAGCTATCGCGGCCATGCGCTCAAAATCTATCTCACGCGGATAGGCCGAGCCACCGGCTATCAAAAGCTTCGGCCGGAGGGTGGAGGCAAGATCTTCGACCCCATCATAGTCGATAAGGCCGGTATCCCGCTCGACCCCATAGTGATGCGCGTCGAACCACCGGCCAGAGAGATTAGCGCCCAAACCGTGGCTCAAATGCCCACCGGCGGCCAAATCCAGGCTTAGGACCTTATCTCCTGGCTTCAGAACTGCGAAGAATACCGCAAGATTGGCTTGGCTTCCGGAGTGCGGCTGGACATTGACGTATTCGCAGCCAAACAGCTCCTTCGCACGGTCAATAGCTGCCTGTTCAACAACATCGACGAAACGGCCCCCACCATGAAACCGCGCACCTGGATAACCCTCGAGTGTCTTGTTGGTAATCTCATGGCCAAGAGCGTCTAAAACGGCCCG
>CAXMNO010000143.1:0-12632 GCA_964194655.1 uncultured Acidimicrobiia bacterium | reverse complement strand
TCCAGGTCGGCTTTGGCCGGGTCGGGTGCCACATGTGGGCTTTCGAGACCCAAGGCGTCGTGCCGGATATCGTGACCCTTGGCAAGCCGATGGGAAACGGGCATCCCATCGCCTGTGTCGTCACACGTCCAGAAATTGCAGCCGCCTTTGCCAATGGGATGGAGTATTTCAATTCCTTTGGTGGCAACCCGGTTTCCTGCGCGGTTGCGAGCGCGGTGCTCGATGTGATCGAGGGCGAGGACTTAAAGGCCAATGCCGCGCGCACGGGTCAATACCTGAAAGACCGCCTCATCGCCCTCAAGGCCGAATACCCTTTGATCGGCGATGTCCGGGGTCTTGGCCTTTTTATCGGCATTGAGCTGGTTCGCGATCACGAAACGCTGGAGGCGGCGGGGGAAGAAGCATCCAAGCTGGTCAATATCGCGAAGGATAAGGGTATCCTCCTCTCAACCGACGGACCGCACGAAAATGTCATAAAGATCAAGCCGCCGATCTGTTTCGGCATCGACGAGGCGGATATTCTTATCGAGGCACTGGAGGCGGGCTTAAAGGACCTGTCACATCGCCAAAACTAGACCGGCAACAAAATTAGACTGGGGGTCGGTTTCCACGAAATCCCGGTACGTGGAGGAGAACCTTTTTAAAGCGCGCTTCCACCAGCAAATCGAATTCCGGGCGCTCGCCTGGAATGAGGCGTAACAGCAAGTAACACCCGACATAGCTGGCAGCACCGAGCGTGATAAGGGCGAGCAATCGGGCAAGAGAAGGAAGAAAAGCCTCGGCGCCGGGCCAATTGCCTTGGACCCAGAGCAGAAGCAAAACCATCGCAGCCGCCGCTAGCGCAATGCGCCAAAGGCTTGCGAGCAGCTTTCGCATCTTGAGATCAAGCAGCTTGGAAAGGACAAGAAAGTTAAGGATGACCCGCAATGCCATCGCGCCTGTTAGAGCCCAAACGGCACCATAGGCACCCGCACTCATGACCCCCCAAAGCAGCAGGGGAAGTAGGACTGTAAGGCGCGCCGCTGCCAGGGCTGTTGTGTAGTGTGGCTTGCCGAGAGCCATAAAGACTTCCTGTGTACCGCCCAGAAAGATCCGGAGCATCGCAAAAAGTGCCAAGACCTCAACAAGCGGCACAGCGGCCATCCAGGCTTCACCCAGAATGACTCGCACCAGAGGCCCCGCAATCGAAGCCGTCCCGGCCGCAAGAGGAACGCCTAAGAGCAAGAAGACCGAGAGCGCACTAGAATATATTCGGCCTAACCGTTCGCTATCGTTTGTAATTTTTGCCAAGCCTGGAAATAAGGGTCTGGCCGCAGGTTGGACAAATTCGGACACTGCTGCCGATGAAAGCTTCTGTGCGACACTAAAAAGGCCAAGCGTGGCTGTATCAATGAACTTTGCGATGATAAGCACGGCAAGCCGGTTGTTGAGGAATAGAAGGGCGCCATTGCTCATTACCCAGAACGAGAAGCCGAATATTTCGCGCCACTTTCGCAGCGAAAATCGTGGCCGGTAGCTATGCATCGCATAGCTGAGAACAACCCGGGCCAGGCCGCCCGTACAAAAACCAATCACAAGCGCCCAGTAATTTCGCAAAATTAGTGCGAGTGTCACCGAGGTTATGATGGAAATAAGATGACTGGATACGTTTAGCCGGAACTCCAGATCGAATCTGAGGTCCTTTTGAAACTCGATCACACCGATGTTTTGAAAGCCGGAGAGAAAGGCCAAACCGGCGAAAAGATAAAGCACTGGGCCAAGACGAGCATCACCAAAGAAGCCGGCACACCAGGGAGCCACGAGTGAAAGGACGACGGCAACGACCGCACCCCTTATGATGCCAAGGCTCCAGGCGCTATCGAAAAGATCTCTCGACACCTGCTCGCGCCGTATCAGCGCTAGATCGAAGCCGAAATTGCTGAAAGCCCGGAGTGCTTCAAAAAGTGCAAGAGATATCGCGAGCAGCCCAAAATCATCGGGTGTGAGCAACCGCGCCAAAATCGCGGTACTGAGAATGCCGAAAAAACGGTTCAGCCAGCGTGAGGCGACACCCCAAAGACTGCTTTTTATAATCCTTGAGCCGAGGTGAGAAATTTCAATGTCCTCTCAACCTAAAACCTATATCTTTAGTGGAAATGTGCAGAGAATTATATGTTCTTTATCGTGAGAATAGTTCTGCAGTAGTTAATAAATTTTTCCGATAATACACACTAAATAAACAATAATATGGTTCGCTTCGTGAAATTCCTATGTCAGCATGTAATCCAACTTAAAGTTTATTCATAAAAGCTCAAACCGACTGAATAATTGTCATGCAACCGCGGACGGGCTCGAGAAAAATTGGATCTGGCAAGATTGGATCTGGGCTATTGGGCTCATGAGTGAAACGACTAAAAGGCCACCAGCCATTGTTCTTGGTGCTCAGATGCCAGCATTGGGGGTCATTCAATCGCTTGGTCTAAAGGGGATTGAGTGCTGGGCCTGCGCGCCGACGCGTGAGATTGCATCACGATCACGCTATGCAAAATATTGGCGGATTCCCGATCCACGCGATGGTGCAACGGCAATGATGGAGCGCATATTAGAACTTGCCGAGCGCTTGAATTCCAAGCCTGTGATTATTCCCACCGTCGATCAATACGCCCAAGCGCTTGCGCGCAATAAAGACCAACTGCGTGGCATCGCCACTGTTTGTTCGGCTGAAAGCGACGTCGTCGATCTTTTGATCGATAAGCTGAATTTTAGTACTTGGGCTGAAAAACATGGCCTCGATCATCCCTTTGCCGTACCCGCCGCACAATTTCGCCCCGAAGGCCCTCTTAAGTTTCCAGTCGTCGCCAAGCCAAGGTTTCCAGTGTTGGAGATTTCCAGGCAGTCTCTACCCTCCGAGCTGCGCTGCGTTCTTCTCGAAGACAGCGCAGCCTGGGAGGCTTTTCAACACCGCTATCATCAATATCTTCCCGACCTGCTGATACAGAAATATATTCACGGAAATAGCGCCGACATGGTCTCGATCGGCCTTTACGCCGACGAAAACTCCACGATTAAGGGGCTTTTCGTAGGCCGAAAAATTCGCGGATTTCCGCCCTTCTTCGGCGATACGCGCGCTGGTCAAAATTTTCTCGTTGATGAGGCAATTCTAAAGCAGGTCGAAGAGAGCGTGGCCGCATTAAAATACCGGGGCTTGGCCGAGTTTGAATATAAGATCGACAAGAATTCAGGCCAGTTCTCGCTCATTGAAATCAACCCCCGGTCTTGGAGTTGGATCGGCGTCACCCCGGCGAGTTCAGCAGACATACCCTGGATTGCCTATCAGGACCTCACCGGGGTCAAAACTGAAAAGGCTTGGTGCAATAGCAACCCTGGGACAATCAAATATGTCCGCCTCCTCAACGACTTCGTGGATGTGACCCTGCGCAACAGGTGGGGTTATCCAGCCTGGGCTATGTCGCCCCGGCAGTGGTGGCGCAGCCTGGATGCAGACAAGCTGGTGATTGCAGAATTCGGCCGCCGAGACTGGAGCTTGGCTTTCTGGTCGACGGTCTATTTTGTGGCCTCTATTGCTTCTTCTTTGTGGCGGAGGATTAAAAATCGACTGAAGCGGCTGAAACCTCAAAACGTCTCAGTAAAGGCCTCGGTCGAGCTCTAGCATGAAAATCCGCGCGCGAGATATACTGGAGCTGGTCAATATTCTTCTGGTGATTCCGGTCGTCCTTTGCGTTCCCAGGACGCACTGGTGGCGCGTCTCAGAGGGCTACGCGAAACTAAATCTCCTTCTTCGGCGCCGTGCCTCCAAGCGAAACATCGACCGCATCGAGACTATTCTAGCAAGCGGCCCCCTTCCCGCCTCGCCGCAGATGATCGAGCACGAGCGGGTAACAGGTGAATACTTCGACCGGTTGCTGATTATCGGCCAATACCGTTATGCCGACTGGCACCCGCCACTAAGACTTATTGGAGACGAGCATCTAACCAACGCGGCCAAGAGCGACAGGGCGGTTATTTTATGGGCGAACGACTGTGCTGGCTCTCGGCTTCTCACCAAAATGGCGCTGCACGAGGCGGGATTCGACGTCGCGCACCTCAGCCGCCCCACGCATGGATTTCTGCGCACGGAATTCGGCGCTAAGATTCTAAATCGCTACTGGACGCGGATTGAGGACCGCTATCTTGGCGAGCGCATAATGCTGGCAACGGGAGACCATAAGCCCGCAATAGAGAGGCTTCGCAGTTGCCTGAAGGAAGGCAAGATCGTCTCTATCACCGTCGGGCCTTGGGCCAAGCGGCTCGCCGAATTTCCGTTTTTTGCAGGACAATTGTTTATCGCAACCGGCCCGGTCGCGCTTGCCATCAAATACGATGCTGCTTTGCTGCCAGTCTTCGTTCACCGCAATATCGACGGCGGCTTCGAAGTGCGAATCAGTCCGCCCATCGTGATTTCTGAGAGAAATAGCGAAGACGTGGTAATTAAAGAGGCAGCAGGCGTGCTAGCAGCGGAAATCGAAGCCTATGTCGCCAAATACCCCGCACAGTGGCGCGGATTTTTTGGTGTGAAGCCAAGACAAGCATCGGAAAATACGGAAATTGACTGACTACGCGCTAGAAATCGACAAAATGACGAAAGACAAGTGGGAAGCGATCCTAACGTCTTTTGAAGACGTACATCTTTGCCAAACCTGGTCTTATGGCGCGGCGCGTTGGGGCGAGGAGAAGCTCCATCATATCGTCGTAACAAGGGGGGGCATAGTCGTCGCGGCTGCCCAAGTTGCCGTTGTAAGAATGCTGCTTTTGCGCCTGGGCATCGCCTACGTCAAATGGGGCCCGATGTGGCATCCACGAGGACTAGAGCCGGATTGCAACGCCTATCGCCTGCTTTTAGGCAAGATCCGTAGCGAGTATGCGATGGGCCAAAAACTTCTGGTTCGTATAATGCCTCGTGAAACGAATTCTGAGGCAAACCACTTAGCCAGGATATTGGAAGAAGAAGGATTTCCCCGTAGCTCTCCTTCTGAGAAGACGTGGCTGATCGATCTCTCTCAGCCGATAGAGTCACTTCGCACAGATCTCAAAAGGAAATGGCGGGCCTGTTTGAATAGAGCTGAAATGCAGGATATCGAAGTCAGAGAAATGAATGGCACCGAAGGAATGGATTTGTTCCTGGACCTTCAGCACGAGCTACATAGCAGAAAACGCGGCATACCGAAGAATAGGGATCTCGATTGCCTCCGCCAAACGCAATATAACCTGCCGCAGCCTTTGAAATACAAACTGATCGCCGCCTTTTACCAAGACCAGCCCGTTGCTATGACGGCCCTTTCGACCTGTAGCTCGACGGCCATTGCCAGCTTCGGCGTTACTTCGCCCTTGGGACGTGAAATTTACGCATCCCACTATTTGGACTGGTGGACTGTAAGGCGGCTGAAAGAAAAAGGTTTCCGCGCGCTCGATCTTGGCGGTGCCGCCTCACGAAGCGTGAACATCTATAAGGCTGGCCTTTGCGGCCGCTCCAACGAACCTGTTAGATTTATCGGCAAGTTCGAATGCCGCTCAGCCAGGCTCAGCGCGACGATAGTCGAGGCCACGGAAAAGGCTTCGCGAAGGCTCCGGGACCTCCGCACGGCTTTAAAGTTTCGCCGTTAAAGCTTTTCGATTTGCTTTTGCTCTGTGGTCACGAAAAGAAGTGTGGCAGCAGATGCCGCAGCGGCTCGAGCAAGACTGGCACGCACTTTTGGGATCACGATTGAGGAGGGAATTGTGGTTGGTAGGTCAGTCACCTATCGGTGACCGACCGAAATACCTGGGATAAGGAGTTCACATCCGGCCGGCCACCTCAAGGGAGTGGGGCCGACCTGGTGGGCCGGGTGTTCCTAACCGTACAACTACGAACGGCGCAGCAGCTTTAGCCGCGCCCAACCATTCAGCCGGGCTAGCCTGTACCACATACCGCCACCCGGACCATAGGGTGGGAGTAGTTGTTTTTAGGGGGTTAGGAAGTCCCCACAAGAGCCAATTTCTCAGCTCGGGGCTCTATTACCGCGAACCACCGCTCCGCTGCAAGTCACATAGCCGTTGCCACTACGATTCTTGGGGATAAATTAACCGATTTTGAAAGTTTGCCCGTTCAGCAGGCGTTTTCCCGCTCCAAGAACACTCCCGGGCGCTCGCCGCTTAACTCTTTCCCATCCCACACCGGTTTGCCTGCCACGATAACTTGCGCGATGCCATCTGCCGTTTGTTTTGGGTCTTCGAAGGTGGCGCGGTCGCGGATGGTCGCCGGGTCGAAGATAACGAGATCGGCATGCGCACCCTCTCGCAAGATGCCGCGATCTTTCAGGCGAAAAGTTTCGGCTGACAAGCCGGTCATGCGGTGAACGGCTTCTTCAAGGCTTAGAATTCCTTCCTCGCGGACATAGCGGGAAAGAACGCGTGGGAAAGTTCCCCAAAGACGGGGATGCGGGTGCTCGGTTCCTGGCAAACCATCAGAGCCAATCATCGTACGGTGATATTTCAAGATGCGCTTTAAATCTTCCTCGTCCATCGAAAAGTAGATGGCACCTGCGGGAAAGAGGCGCTTCGCCGCCTCGACCTCGCTACAGCCAAGTTCTACTGCGATATCTGACAGGTGACGGCCCTTTGCTTTAGGATAGGTCTCGCTGTCCGTCACAATGACATCCCATGCGGCATCCAGGTGTTCGGGTGAAAGCGTGGTCGAGGATGCGATATAGGGATAGAAATCGAGCGCAATTGGCTGGCTCTTCGAACGATCGGCGATCAAGGCGATTGTCTCGCGACTACGGCCAAAGTTTTGCCTGCCGTTACATTTGTGGTGGGAGATTATGAGCGGCGCCGGCGCTTGGCTTGCGATTTGGAACGCTTCTTCCAATGCCTCGATGATACCATCGCCTTCATCTCGAATATGGCTCGTATAAAGGGCATTGGGATGATCGGCCAAGCAGCGCGCTAGCGCCTCGACCTCCGCCGTCGGCGAGGCTGAAGATGTTGGGTAATCAAGGCCTGTGGAAAGGCCAATTGCCCCTTCAGATAAGGCCTCGTTCAAGCGCGCGCGCATCAGCTCGATCTCGCTTTCGCTTGCAGCCCGCGCGCAATCGCCCTTCATCGCATCGACGCGCAAAACGCCGTGCCCCGCCAAAAGGGCGAGGTTGAGCGCCGGGCGAGCACGTGCAAATTCTTCCTTAAAAGCCGCAACACTCGGGTAGCGATAGGCCTCAAGGCCGCCAAGCAGATGCATTGGTGCGACCAAAGGTCCCTCGCCATGAAAGGGGGCAAGGCTGATGCCGCAATTTCCGGCAACCACCGTGGTCACGCCTTGCGAGACTTTTGGCAGCATGTCGGGGCTCGCCAACACGGCAAAATCGTCATGCGTATGCACGTCGATGAAGCCGGGCGTCACCACCAGAGCTGATGCATCTTGCACCTCATCGGCATGCCAGCTTGAAAGATCACCAATTGCTGCGATCCGCCCGCCTTCAATCGCGAGATCGGCGCCAAAAGCCGGCGCCCCCGTTCCATCGATGATGCGGCCATTTCTAATTAAAAGATGGCAGCGATCCGCTTCAGCGACCTCCGGCATCACTAACCTCCCCTGGTGATCTGATTTGGATGCTAAAAGCGTGTGGTCCGTCTGGCAATAAGAAGGAAGCCACACGCGCTGACTACTCTGCTAGAGTAGCGCAAACGACGCGACTGGGAGATAGGCTGATGCCCGATCAAAAAGTAACCTTTACAGGTGCCACCGGTGATATCTTGGCCGCAAGACTGGAGCGTCCCGTCGGGCGCATCCGTGCTACGGCGCTCTTTGCGCACTGCTTTACCTGTAGCAAGGATATTCTAGCGGCGAAGCGGATTGCAGCCGCGCTCTCAGAAGCAGGCATAGCCGTGCTGCGTTTCGACTTCACCGGACTTGGCAGCAGCGAGGGGGAATTCGCGAATACCAACTTTTCCTCCAACGTCGGGGATCTTCTCGCAGCAGCAGACTTTCTGAGAGGCGAAGGACTGCCACCGGCAATTCTGATCGGACATAGCTTGGGGGGTGCAGCCGTTCTGGCGGCCGCAGACGAAATCCCTGAGTGCCGCGCGGTTGCGACCATTGGCGCGCCTGCGGACCCATCGCATGTCCAACATCTCTTCAGCGAAAAGCGCGAGGAGATCGAATCCGCAGGCGAGGCCGAAGTCGTCCTGGGCGGGCGGCCATTTCGCATTCAAAAACAATTCCTTGAAGATATCGCAGGCCAACGTCTCAAAGCGCGCATCGGCGGTTTGGGCCGGGCGCTTTTGGTTATGCATGCCCCGCTGGATCAGACCGTTGGCGTTGAAAACGCAGCAGAAATATTTCTCGCGGCCAAGCACCCGAAAAGCTTCATATCGCTTGATAATGCCGACCATCTTTTGACCCGCCGGGCAGATGCGGACTATGCAGCCAGCGTCATTGCGGCCTGGGCCACACCTTACCTCGATCCTTTGCCCGCAGAAGATCTGCCCAAGGGGGAGCCGGATGAAGTCATCGTGCGTGAAAGTGGCGAAGGACGTTTCACCCAGCAGATTGTCAACGGTCCCCATCGTCTAAGCGCCGATGAACCCGCAACGCTTGGCGGCGATAACAGAGGGCCGACACCCTACGGCTTGCTTCTCGCAGGACTTGGTGCTTGCACCTCAATGACGCTTCGACTCTACGCCGCGCGCAAAAAATGGCCGCTTGAGCGGGTTACCGTGCGCCTCAAACATGACAAGGTCCATGCGCAGGATTGCGAGAGTTGCGAGACCACAGACGGCCGCGTCGATAAAATCGAGCGTGAAATCATGATGGAAGGCCCCTTGGATAGCGAGCAACAGGCAAGGCTGCTCGAAATCGCGGACAAGTGCCCCGTCCATAAGACCCTTCATTCAGAGGTGATCATCATGACGCGAAAATCGACGGATTTGCGCTAATTACTGGACTCGCTGCGAGCGCTTCGCTATTCGCTGAACGAGATGGCTAATCATTCGCAGCAGCCCGCCTTTTCTTGGGCGAAAAGGTCTCTTCGTGCCGCCTGCCTTGCACTTTGGCGGGCTCTTTGCCGATTTGACTGGCTGGGTGCAGCCAAACTGCTACTCCTTCTCTGTCGCTATTTGCTTCAAGCCGCCTGGTTCATGAGCGAGCTTTTGTTTCAGACAATTCGTTCCCGCCCTTTATACAGCGCCGATTCTTTGGTCGGCGCGCTCTGGGCCGGGGCATTTCTGGTGATCATCACGCCCCCCCTGCCAAGCGATGAGGAATTGGGCAGCGACCTTGAGTGCCTGGCCCTTAACATCTATCACGAGGCTCGCGGCGAGCCAGAGGAAGGTCAAGTCGCCGTTGCCCAGGTCGTGATGAACCGCGTGGCACATAACCGCTTTCCGGACCATGTTTGCGCCGTTATCAAGCAGGGCGGCGAGATACCAAAGAACTTCTGTCAATTTTCCTGGTGGTGCGATGGCAGGACCGATAAACCCGAAACCGGACCCGCCTGGCAGGATAGCCGCCGGGTGGCCAAGGAAATTTTGAGTGGCAGGCACGGTGATCCAACCGATGGTGCCCTTTGGTATCACGCAAAGCATGTTGCGCCTCTTTGGCGAAGCGACTTCGAAGAAGGCCCAACGATTGGTGAGCACATTTTTTATCGCCCGAAATCAAGTGACTAGATAAACTACCTCATGCCAAATCATTCCATGATCGAAACGTTCGCCAACTTCCCTCTGCTTTCGAGTCTTTCGGCTTTGGCGCTTGCTATCTGGCTTGTGCTTTTCTTCGCCTGGGGCGGCTTTTGGCGCATGTCGCAGCGCCTTCAGGTGCGCGGCGAGAAACAGCGTGTCCTGCCAAAGGTCATCGCCCTCGTGCCAGCCCGAAATGAGGCAACTGTGATCGCTGAAAGCCTTACCTCGCTTCTTAATCAAGACTACGACGGTCCCTTCAAAGTCTTGTTGATCGACGATCATTCCGCTGATGGAACGAGTGACGTGGCGCGAAGTACTGCTCGGCGCCTTGGAAAAGAAGACCGCTTGACCATCCGCCAGGCAGCGCCCCTTCCACCAGGCTGGGCGGGGAAGCTTTGGGCGCTCAACGATGGCTATAGATTGCTCAAAGAAAGCGGAGACCAGCCACGCTATCTTTGGCTTAGCGATGCAGATATAAGCCATTCGCCTGAAACGCTAAAAGCTCTCGTTACGAAAGCGGAGGTTGATGACCGGGAATTGGTCTCATTGATGGCGCTTTTAAAAACCGGCGGTTTCTGGGGCCGCTTGCTCATTCCGCCCTTCATCTACTTTTTCCAAAAGCTCTATCCCTTCTCGTGGGCGGCGAACCCCAAAAGGCGATTGGCCGCAGCGGCTGGTGGCTGCGTGCTGATAAAACGCGATGCCTTTGAGGATGCGGGAGGCCTCGAGGCGATACGTGGCGCCTTGATTGACGACTGCACGCTTGCGGCGCTGATCAAGCATCGACCGGGTGGCAATAGGCGCATATGGCTTGGGCTTACTGAAACAACGCGCTCGCTGCGGCCTTATGGCGGGCTTGAAGAAATTTGGGCCATGGTCGCGCGCAGCGCCTATACGCAGCTCAAGCACTCAAATATTCTCTTGTCGCTAGCGCTAATTGGCCTTGCTATGACTTATCTGCTTCCCCCTCTCCTCTTATTAGCTGGGTTTCTAGTCGGCGATCTTTGGGTGGTTGCGAGCGGTCTTATAACTTGGATCTTAATGGCGATCAGCATGCAGCCAGTCTTACGCCTTTATCGTCAAAACCCGTTTTGGGGTATCTTGCTTCCGCTCGCCGCACTTCTTTATGGCGCGATGACTTTCTCTTCAGCCTGGCGCCATTGGCGCGGGCGCGGCGGCACATGGAAAGGGCGCCAACAAGCAGGGCTGGAAGCCAAGGGTTCTGGCAAGTAAGTTATGCGCATGACGGATTCGAGGATAGAGACACCATCAGGCAAAGGCGCGGGGGATGAAAATTTCCCTGTTGGGTCTTTTCTTTTGCCTGCACGCTTGCGCCCACATGTCGCGCGCTACTACCGCTTTGCCCGTGCTATTGACGATATCGCAGACAATCCGGAACTTGCACCAGAGGATAAGGTCCGCCGGCTGGAGCTTTTCGCCGGGGCCTTGAGCTCGCCCAAAGCGGAGGGACCGGGCCTCGAAACGGCGACCGAGCTGCGGGAATCCCTGGCTGAGACGGGCGTGCCTGCAACCCATGGTCTAGACCTCATCACCGCCTTCAAACGCGATGCCGTGAAGCCACGGACGCAGGACTGGGCCGATCTGCTCGATTATTGCAATTACTCCGCCAATCCTGTCGGGCGCTATCTTCTGGATCTTCATGGGGAATCGCCGGACGTCACCCCAGCAGCCGATGCGCTGTGCTCCGCATTGCAGGTGTTGAACCACCTTCAGGATTGCCAAGAAGATTACCTTGAGCTTGATCGCGTGTATCTGCCGCGAGACTGGCTGACAGAAGAAGGCCTGGAGTGTGAGGTCTTAAAGGAAAAGATAAGCCCCCCTAGTCTTAGGCGCGTCATTGATCGCTGTCTGGATGGGGTCGATGTTCTCTTATTGGAGGCGGCACCTCTCGCCCCACAGATGAAATCCCTAGGACTTGCGATGGAATCTCAGGTAATTTTCCGTCTAGCTCGGCGCTTGGCGAAAAAACTGCGCGGCGGTGACCCTCTTGCAGGGCGTGTCGCCCTTACGAAGCTGGACTTTCTCGCCGCTGGATTTATTGGGCCACTCGAAGTTCTTGCCCGACGTCTATTTCGAGGCAAAAAGGCCAGTAGCAAACTCTCTGGAAAGACGGCCCGATGACCGCAAATGTACAAGTTTCCCTATCAGGCAGCCCCTCAGAGATTGCAGCAGCGCGCGCGCATGTCCGTGATGTGGTCGAGGGATCGGGAACTTCTTTCTATTGGGCCATGCGGCTTTTAGCGCCTGAGCGGCGGGAAGCCATGTACGCTGTCTATGCCTTTTGCCGTGAGGTAGATGATATCGCGGATGCTGATGCGCCACCTGCGCAAAAAGTCAAAGGCATCGAAGATTGGCGCAGCGAACTCGAGCGGCTTTTCGCAGGCGATCCCACCTATCCGACTAGCCGCGCCCTGCTTGACCCCATTGCGACTTTCGACTTGCCGAAGGAAGAGTTCATTGCTGTCCTCGACGGAATGGCGATGGACGCAGCCGAGACGATGGTCGCCCCCTCTATGGAAGACTTCCTTCTCTATTGCCGCCGCGTTGCGGGATCCGTTGGCATGCTCTCCGTCCACGCGTTCGGCGATGCGGGGGATAAGGCGAAAAGGCTGGCAATTGTGCAGGGTGAGGCTTTGCAGATTACCAATATCCTCCGCGATCTGGGCGAGGATGCGAAACGCGGACGCCTCTACCTCCCACGCGAAAGCTTAAATGAGGCTGGGATAAATTCGACGGACCCCCATGAAGTCTTAAAGCATCCGGCCTTGCCTAAGGTTTGTGCCAAGCTCGCAGAACTCGCCGAATTGCGTTTTAGAGAATCGCGAGAGCTGATCGCCGACTGCGATACGCGCGCATTGAAGCCAGCCTCTGTGATTCTGGAGGCTTATTACCGCCTTTTGCTGCGCCTAAAAGTTGCCGCC
>CAXMNO010000142.1:0-5091 GCA_964194655.1 uncultured Acidimicrobiia bacterium | reverse complement strand
GAAGGTTCCTAGCTGAAGATCGCGCCTGATAACGGCATAGATTGGCGATGGCTACCCCGAGATTAAGGGTGGCGGGATCTTGGGCGCTTCAAGAAACAACGCCTAGTTAATTGGCCGAGGCATTGTTGACAAAATCCGCCAATCCTTACATGACAGATGTTGTAAGAAATTTTTCCTGTAAGGGAAGGCCAAGTTAAATGACGAGCAACGACAACGCCTTTAGGGCTGATGGCATTTATGGTGCGGGGCACGAGCAAACATACGCAGGTGCGCTTTCGTTTTTGCGCCGCAAGTATACCCGTGATCTCACCGGCGTTGATGTCGCGGTTACGGGCATTCCCTTTGACCTGGCCACCACCTTTCGCCCTGGGGCACGCCAAGGCCCGCAGGCTGTTCGCGCCGGATCGGTTCAGCTCGCCGAGTTGAAGGCCTTTCCGCACGGGTTTGACCCGACCGATCGCCTGGCAATCGTTGACTACGGCGATTGTTACTTCGACCATGGTCATCCAACAGAAATCCCCGAGGCGATCACAGCGCATACTCGAGGCATCCTTGATGGCGGGGCCAAGTCGCTCACAATCGGCGGGGATCACTTCATCACGCTGCCAATTTTGCGGGCCTATGCGGAAAAATATGGCCCACTCAGCATTGTTCATTTCGACGCCCACCCCGATACCTGGCCCGATGACGGCGTGGAAATCAACCACGGGACTATGTTCACGCGTGCCGTGCGCGAAGGTATCGTTGACCCGGCGAGGTCCGTTCAGATCGGCATCCGCACGATTTCAGGCGAAGTAGGGTTTAACATTCTGAATGCACCCTGGGTTCATGAAAACGGTGTTGGGGCCGTTATCGAGCAGGCGAAGAACATCGTGGGGCCCCACCAAGCTTACATGACCTTCGATATTGATTGCCTTGATCCTGCCTTCGCACCTGGGACGGGAACGCCTGTTTCCGGCGGTCTTAGCTCTCATCAAGCCTTATCGATCATCCGTGGACTGGGGAGCATTAATTGGGTCGGGATGGATATCGTCGAAGTCGCGCCTGCTTATGATCATGCCGAGATTACAGCGATCGCGGCTGCGACAATTGCATACGATTGGCTTGCGATTTTGGCTGCAAATATGCCAGAGCGCGATTAGAGCCGCTAAGGGCCGGAGACGAACTACATGACAGGTGCCCACCGATTGCTCAAATCGCGCACCTTTCGCATTACGCTAATCTATCTTTGTGTTTTGATCTTCGCCCTCGTCGCGCTTTTGGGCGCTGTTTATTGGTCGACGACTGCTGCTGTTTCGAGGCAGATCGAGAGCACCATCGATGCGGAACTTCGCGGTCTTGCCGAACAGTTCAATCAGCGCGGCCTGGTAGGCCTAATCCGCGCAATCGAACGCCGGGCAAGCCGGGATGAGAATGACCGCGCGCTCTATCTCCTAACAGATTCTGGTGGGCGCCCGCTGGCTGGCAACCTGGATCGCTGGCCTGATGGGCCGGCCGATGCCGAGGGGTGGGTGACTTTTCGTATGGAAAACCCCAAAACGGCACGCGGTTTCGATTTCGGACGCGCGCGGGTTTTCACACTGAGAGGAGGTTTTCGCCTTCTCGTCGGCCATGATGTTCGCGAGGAGACCTTTGTCGCTGGTTTGATCCGTGGGACCTTGATTTGGGCGGTGGTCATCGTGGTTGCGGCTACGCTGCTGGGCGGCTTCCTTCTTTCCCGCTCTCTGCTTTCACGAATTGAGGGGGTTAACCGCATTAGCCGCGAGATCATGGCGGGCGACTTTTCCCGCCGGGTTCCCGAAACAGGCGGTGGCGATGAGTTCGATGCGCTCGCACGAAACCTGAACGCCATGCTCGATCAGATCGAACGCTTGGTTGGGGGTATGAAGCAGGTTTCCGATAACATCGCGCATGACCTGCGCTCCCCTCTGGCTCGCCTGCGCAGCCGGTTGGAGTTGTCTCTGCTGGAGGAGCGTGATGAGGAGAGTTATCGCGCGCTGGTAAAGGAAACGATTGAGGAAACCGATCAGATCCTGAGGACTTTCAATGCGCTTCTCTCAATCGCCGAGGCAGAAGCAGGTGCTGCGCGCGAGCGTTTCGCACTCATCGATCCAGCGGCTTTGATCGAGGATTTGGGCGATCTCTATGGCCCCTTGGCGGAGGAGGCTGGTCTCTCTTTCCATAGTGGTAAGGCCGCCAAAGAGGGCTTTGAGTTTATTGGGGACCGCGATTTGCTGTTTCAGGCACTCGCCAATTTAATCGAAAACGCGATCAAATTCTCTGAAAATGGCGGCGAAGTCTCGCTGACGCTCGCGCGCGAGGGGAGCCACATTCTCCTATCCGTCGGTGATCATGGCCCGGGCATATCCGCCGAAGACCGCGCCCATGTTTTAGAGCGTTTTACCCGTTTGGAGCCAAGCCGGACAACGCCTGGAAGCGGGTTGGGCTTGGCGCTCGTTCTTGCTGTTGCGCGTCTGCACGGCGGCGAGGTCCGATTGGAGGATAATCAGCCAGGTCTTCTGGCCCAGATTCTCCTGCCGCTGGCTAATGAGCGTCGCGGTGTGAGGGGATTAGCGGCGAACGGCTGAAAGGCTGGCGGCAACCAAGAAGGCCCAACCAGCCATGAGAGCCAGCCCGCCAATAGGGGTGAGAACGGCAAGGCCCCCCAAGCTTCCCATGCCAAAAAGGCCCAGCCAATAAAGCGTGCCGCAAAAGAGCAAGATACCAACCTGCATCGCCCAGGCCGAGAGTGTTAGCCAGCGTGACGCAACCCCGCCTGCACTCAGCGCCGTTAGCCCGAAGAGGGCGAGCGCGTGCCAAAGCTGAAATTCACCGCCACGCTTGATCCAAGCCATGGCCTGGACTGCGTTTTCACCCCCGCCATGTGCGGCCAAGGCCAAGGCTGTCACGGCGCTAAGGCCATTCAACCCGCTAAGCGCAAGGAGGATGCGTGTTGCTCTCAAAGGAGCTTCCCTCAATAGGGACAGCGCGCTTTACCGCACGATGCGGCGCCGCGCGCAGGGACATAAGCGCCGCACTGCGAGCAGACGACGGTTTCCTCTACATCGAGTGATTCTTGAGGGGCTGCTTCGCGCCGTGCCTTGCTATCGGGGGAACGCAAGTCACGCTTGCGCGCTTCTTTCCTGCGCGTGTCCTGCAAGCGGCCCAGGAATTTAAAACCATACCAAACAACGGCCAGAATGACCGCGAGCACGATAAGCTTTTGAAACGAAGGAATGCCAAACAT
Organism: uncultured Acidimicrobiia bacterium; assembly: GCA_964194655.1. Taxonomy (GTDB): domain Bacteria; phylum Pseudomonadota; class Alphaproteobacteria; order Kiloniellales; family Kiloniellaceae; genus JAJFGK01. The sequence continues at coordinate 1,844 of CAXMNO010000142.1, read as the reverse complement.
GGGAAACCTTTTAGGGGTCCGCGCCTAATGGGTCAAGGTGCCCAATTTTTGTATCAACTTTGTTCAAAGGCCGAAACGGTTCCAGATCGATCGCTCCTCAACCGCGGCTAAAAGATCGCCTGCCCAATTGCTGGGAAGCATCGATTGACCCGAACCGAACATCAGCGCTTCGCTGCCACCTGAGAGCTTTTCCTTCAGCCAGGAGCGGCGCGGGCGCACACGCACGATCTTCACCTTTTCGCCAAAGCGGGCGCGCGCCACCTCCCGCAACTCGCCAATGCCGTCGGCCAAGCCCAGTTCGACGGCTTTACGGCCAGCCCAGAATTCACCGCTGAAGAGCAGATCATCCTCGCCCTTTAAGCGGCCATCACGGCGCTTACGCACCCAGGTTTTAAAGTTTTCATGTATTTCGATTTGAAGGGCCTTCAAGCGTTCAACGTCTTCTTTCTTTTCCGCCGTAAAGGAATCGAGCATCGATTTCTTATCGCCCGATGTATAAACCCGGCGCTCCACCCCAAAGCGTTCAATCAAACCTTGAAAGCCGAAGCCCGACGAGATCACACCGATCGAGCCGATGATAGAGCTTTCTTGCACGAAGATCTCATCGCCTGCCGCTGCCAGCCAATAGCCGCCCGACGCCGCGACATCCTCGCAAAATGCCAGGACCTTCACGTCCTTTTCCGTCGCAAGGTCGCGAATGCGTTTCGCAATCAGCTCCGATTGTACAGGCGAGCCGCCGGGGGAATTGATCGCCAAGGCCACGGCCTGCAGGTCATCGAGTTCAAAGGCTTTCTCAATCACCTTTTCCAGGCCAGCCAAAGTCAGCCCTTGGCGAAACGGCGCACCGAATCCGCCGATGATACCGGTAAGGTGAAGGAGTGCCACACGCGGCCGCCGCTCGCGAAAAGCCTTGATCGGCAAGAATGAAAGATATTTTCGTAGTCCCATGCAAGAAGAGATAAGCGAGCTTCATAGATCTGCCAAGGGGGGAATCGTATTTCCAACTGAAAATCAGCGCGTTAAGCTTTGCTCGACTGGCCTTTCGGCTTGTTTTCCGTCTTCCTTACGTACTTGCCGAGGGCAAAATGGATCTTTGGATACCCATCACCTTTGCAGCCGCCTTTCTGCAAAACCTCAGAACCGCGTTGCAAAAGCGTGCTTCGGAGAAAGCCTCGACCTTGGCGGCGACGATGACCCGCTACCTCTTCGCTTTTCCTTTCGCAGGCACTTACATCGCGGTCCTGTGGCTTTTGGACATCCGGCCAACCATTACGTTGAATGGCACCTTTTGGAGTTACGTCGCAACGGGTGCCGTCGCACAGATTCTTGCGACAGCAGCTCTTCTTCTGCTTTTCCGCTTTCGCAGCTTTGCCGTCGGCACGGCTTTCTCCAAAACCGAGACGGTCCAAACAGCCGTCATTGGCGCGTTTCTTTTAGGCGATGCCCTGACAATTCAAGCAGCGTCTGCTATTGGCATTTCGCTGCTTGGCGTGTGGTTTCTTGTGCTATCGAAACCAGGTGAGGGCTTGCGCGGCTTTTTGGTGGGCATCGGTTGGCGCTCGGCCGCCTGCGGTTTGTTATCGGGTGCGTTGTTTGGTTTGTCCGCTGTCTCGTTCCGCGGCGCAGCGCTGTCACTTGGCGGCGAGGGATTCTTGTTTCAAGCCGGTATAACCTTGGCGGCGGCCATCGGAATTCAAACTATCTTGCTCGCGATTTGGCTCAGATGGCGTGAGAAAGGTGCCTTGACGAAACTTGCGACGGCTTGGCGCGCAACAGGTGCTGTCAGCCTCTCAGGGTTTCTAGGCTCCATCTGCTGGTTCACGGCCATGACGATCCAAAATGCC
>CAXMNO010000141.1:0-2771 GCA_964194655.1 uncultured Acidimicrobiia bacterium | reverse complement strand
TCGTTTCCCAGACTTACCTGTCTACAAAACCTGAAATGAAACCTGAAAAATTACTACCTTAAACATACTAACGAGACCCAGACGATACCACAGAAGCGACTCTCTCACAATTATAACAAAAACATAACAACATAAAATTGTATGATATTTTAGGTTATTTTACCTATTAATTCAATTATACATATGAATTTCTTGTGAATTATCACTCAGGCAACAACGAAAAAAGTGATAAAATGGCCATCTCGAGGCTAGTTTTGGCTTTATTTTCTATATATAGAACTTAAATTCCATTATAATAAACAAACTGAAGAATGGCACGCCAAGGGACATCATAAGGTACCTTGGGTTGTTTTCTGAAACTGTATCAGCCCAAATCCAAGCCTCATTTTGGTGTAACGTGGATAAAGCAAATTCGGGAAGGGAATTAATGGCCAATACCTTTTCAGCACATATAAATGAGCAGCTTTCGAATGTCAGAAAAGCCGGGCTCTATAAGGCAGAAAGAATCATCACCTCTCCCCAAGGCGCGCACATTGCTGTCGCGGGTAGTGGGCCCACCACAGAGGTCTTGAACTTCTGTGCCAACAATTATCTGGGGCTGGCAGATCATCCAGCCCTTGTCGATGCCGCCAAATCAGCGCTGGAGCGCTATGGTTACGGCATGGCATCGGTGCGCTTCATCTGCGGCACCGGCGAAGAGCATAAGGAGCTGGAGGCCCGCCTCGCGCGCTTTTTCGGCATGGAGGATGCAATCCTCTATTCCTCTTGCTTCGATGCGAATACCGGGCTTTTTGAGACATTGTTGGGGGATGAGGATGCCGTCATCTCCGATACGCTCAACCATGCCTCCATCATCGATGGCGTGCGGCTCTGTAAGGCAAAGCGTCTCAGATACGCTAACAACGACATGGGAGCGCTTGAGGAATGCCTGCAAGAGGCAAGCCATGCCCGCTTTCGCCTGATCGCAACGGACGGCGTCTTTTCCATGGACGGTATTATCGCAAACCTTCGCGGTATCTGCGATCTGGCTGAAAAGTATGATGCGATGGTGATGGTGGACGATAGCCATGCGGTTGGCTTCGTTGGCGAAAAGGGGCGCGGCACACCGGAATACTGCGCAGTCGAGGGCCGCATCGATATCCTAACCGGAACGCTTGGCAAGGCTCTTGGCGGGGCATCGGGCGGCTACACAGTAGCCAAGGCAGAGGTCGTGGACTGGCTGCGCCAACGCTCACGCCCCTATCTCTTTTCAAACACCTTAGCGCCGGTTATCGCGGCGACGTCTTTGAAGGTCTTGGACCTGCTTGAAGACGGCGCCGAATTGCGCGGCAAGCTGAAGAAGAATGCAGAAGTTTTCCGCAGTGAGATGGAAGCTCTCGGTTTTGCGCTCGCAGGCGCCGATCACCCGATCATCCCCGTCATGCTGGGCGAGGCGCGCTTGGCGCAAGAGATGGCCGAAAAGCTCTTACAAAAGGGCATCTATGTCACCGGCTTTTCCTATCCCGTCGTGCCTGAAGGAAAGGCAAGAATTCGAACGCAGATGTCAGCCGCGCACTCTGGCGAGGATTTGGAACGCGCTATTTCCGCCTTTTCAGAAGTAGGCCGCGGACTTGGCATCATCGCAAGATAGGGAGGGGTTGAGATGAAAGCGCTGGTAAAAGCAAAGCCCGAACCTGGCATCTGGATGCAAGACGTCCCTGAACCCACTATGGGCCCGGGCGATGTTCTCATTAAAATAAGGAAGACCGCAATCTGCGGCACAGACCTTCATATCTATAACTGGGATGATTGGTCGCAAGCGACGATCCCTGTCCCTATGACGATCGGCCATGAATTTGCCGGCGAGATTGCTGAAGTTGGCGCGGAAGTCGATGACTTTTCCGTTGGCGACCGCATTTCAGGTGAAGGCCATATCGTATGCGGACATTGCCGCAATTGCCGGGCGGGGCGCGAGCACTTTTGCCGGGACACGAGGGGTGTTGGCGTCAACAGGCCAGGCGCCTTTGCCGAATACCTCACGATCCCGGCGCATAACGCCTATCAGCTGCCCGAAAGCTTGCCCGATGATATCGCATCCTTGCTGGACCCCTTTGGCAATGCGGCCCACACCGCGCGCGCCTTTGATTTGGTCGGCGAGGATGTGCTGATCACAGGGGCCGGCCCCATCGGCATTATGGCAGGGGCGATCGCGAAAAAGGTCGGTGCGCGCCACATCGTGATCACCGATATCAACCCCTACCGCCTGGAATTGGCGGCTGCCATGGGTATCCCCCATACGATCAACGTCACAGAGCGTGACCTCGCCTCCGTTATGACGGAACTCGGCATGAAGGAAGGTTTCGATGTTGGACTTGAGATGTCTGGCAACCCGAAGGCCTTTAACGATATGCTGGGCGTCATGATCCATGGCGGCAAGGTTGCGATGCTGGGCATCTCCTCCGGACCCGTTAGCCTTGATCTCAATCAGATCGTCTTTAAGGGGCTAACGCTAAAAGGCATATACGGCCGCGAGATGTTCGAGACCTGGTACAAGATGATCGCCCTGATCGAAGAGGGGCTCGATCTATCCCCCATCGTCACCCACCGCTATGCGGTTGACGACTTCCAGGCCGGTTTCGATGCCATGGCAAGCGGCAATTCCGGCAAGGTTGTGCTGGACTGGGGGGTGAATTGACCTGGGCGAGCAAAAGGAATCTTCCGACCCATTAACAGGCCCGCTTTATTAAGAAGCCCGCAAGGAACTCTCCGAGCTCGCGCGCGAAATCGAAGCC
>CAXMNO010000140.1:0-5970 GCA_964194655.1 uncultured Acidimicrobiia bacterium | reverse complement strand
CGCGATGGCGACTTTGATTATCTATTTCCCGGTCACGGCCACGTTCTACGACGGCCTGCGGCGAACAGAGCCAGGCTGGCTCGATCTTGCTCAGACAATGGGGGCCTCGCGCCGGGCGATCCTTTGGCATTTGCGCATTCCGGCCGCCTTGCCTTCCTTGGCCTCTGGCCTTCGTGTGGCGGCGGCCGCTGTTCCCATCGGCGCGATCATTGGGGAGTGGGTTGGGGCGAGTGCAGGCCTTGGTTACTTTATGCTGCACTCAAACGGTCGCATGCAGATCGACTTGATGTTCGCGGCTCTCGCGGTCTTGGCTGTTCTCGCACTGCTCTTCTATTTCTCAGTCGATTGGGTCGCCAAGCGTTGGATTTCCTGGCAAGAGTTCGACCAGACCGAGGCAGGAGCCAGCTCATGATCCTGATCGTTGGCGCAGGAATATCGGGGCTTTCCATCGCTTGGCAACTTGCCAAGGCGGGGGAGGATGTAACGGTCTTCGATCGCGGGAAGGCTGGGCGGGAAACGACATGGGCGGCAGGTGGAATGCTGGCCCCGCAAGTCGAGGCAGAGCCTGGTGAGGAAGGACTGCTCCCACTGCTTTTGGAAAGTAGGGCCATGTGGGGCTGCTTTGCGAGCGAATTGGAGGCGGCGTCGGGGCAAGAAGTCGACTACCGCGAAGAAGGCACCATGGTGGTGGCACTGGACCGTGATGACCATGCGCGTCTGGAGTTTTTGGAACACTACTACCGTGATATGGACCTGGACGTTGAAAGACTTAGCGGTCGAGAGGTTTTACGCCGCGAACCCTATATCAGCAGGCGCGTGACCGGCGGTCTTTTCAGCCCCCTTGACCACCAAGTCGATAATCGAAAAGTCGTGGTGGCTTTGAAAGCAGCTGCCCTAAAGGCCGGTGTCACTTTACGCGAGGACTGCGCCGTATTGGCGTTGGAGACAGAGGCGGGACGCGTCAAAGGCTTGATGACCGGTGAGGGTTTTTTCAAAAGCGATCTGGTTATCCTCGCTAGTGGCCCCTGGGCGCGCGAGTTGGAGGGAATACCGCAAGAAATTCTAGCACCCGTGCGCCCGGTGAAGGGACAGATGGCAGCGGTAGGTATGCCTGCCGCCGATCCGATCTTGCGCCATGTTGTCTGGATTCCCGACGGCTACCTTATTCCGCGGCGAGATGGGCGTTTGATTATTGGTGGCACGATGGAAGACGTGGGCTTCGACTGGAACTTGACGGCTGGTGGCGTCATGGAAATCCTCCGCAACGCGTGGGAGGCTTTGCCAGGGATCTATGATCTGCCACTGATCGAGACCTGGGTCGCATTTCGCCCGACTAGCCGCGACGACGCACCGATATTCGGGCCTTCTGGGTTGGAGGGGTTGCTCTACGCACTTGGTCACCATAGGAACGGTATTCTGCTCGCCCCAATGACGGCGAAAGTCCTATGCGCTCAGATCCTTAAAGGGGAACTGCCGGGGTCAGCCAAACCCTTTACAATGGCACGTTTCGAAGCAGGGAAAGCGCATAGCAGCCGGGCTATGGGGGCAAAGTGAGGGGATGGAATGATGAGTGAAGAAAGCCCCGGAAATATCGTTGTGAATGGCGCTTTATCCTCTTGGGCCGGCGGGGTGGTCTTGGATCTCCTCCACCACGAAGGGCTGAACCCTGGCAGAAAGGGATTTGCCGTTGCGCTTAACGGCCAGGTCGTTTCCCGCAAGGATTGGCCGGTATGCCAGGTTTCGGCGGGCGACAAGGTCGAAATTGTTACAATGTACAAGGGAGGCTGAGATGCCTATGGAAGAGAAGAAGACGGGCAACGATCCCTTGATCATAGGCGATAGAACCTTCAATTCGCGCCTGATCTTGGGGACTTCCCGTTATCCCAATCAGCAGGTCCTTCTTGACGCATTGGAAAGCAGTGGCACCGAGATGGTCACCGTCTCCGTTAGGCGTATTTCTATAGCGCGCGAAGGCGAAAGCTTGCTCGATCTCTTGGGCGATAGTTATCACCTCCTCCCCAATACCGCGGGCTGCTATACGGCGTGCGATGCTGTGTTGACCGCGCAGTTGGCGCGCGAGGCTCTCGAGACCAACTGGGTAAAAGTCGAGGTTATTGGGGACGATGAAACGCTGTTCCCCGATGTGGAACAGCTTTTGATCGCAGCCGAAGAATTGGTCAAAGACGGCTTTACGGTCTTGCCATACTGTAATGATGATCCGATTACATGCCGAAAGCTGGAGGATATTGGCTGTGCAGCCATTATGCCTCTAGGCGCACCGATCGGCTCTGGCATGGGAATTCGCAATCCCTATAACTTGCGCATCATCCGCGAGCAGTGCCGTATTCCAGTCATCGTCGATGCAGGTGTTGGAACAGCATCGGATGCGGCCTTGGCGCTGGAATTAGGCTGCGACGGTATTCTGTTGAACACAGCCGTTGCCCAGGCCCGTAATCCAGTCGCCATGGCAAGAGCGATGAAGCTGGGTGTTGAAGCCGGGCGTACGGCCTTTGGTGCGGGGCGCATTCCAAAAAAGCTCTATGCCACCGCTTCCACTACGTTTGAGGGCATGATCGAGCTTTGAGCATTCCAGATCCTCCGGTGATGGTTATTACCGATAGGCATCTCGCCGCTGGGTCACTGAACGAGCGACTGGTGGCCTCCGCGAAAGGAGGGTGCCGATGGGTGATGGTTCGCGAGAAGGATCTCGATAGGGCAGACCTGGAAAGCTTGGTGCGAGCGATACGCGAAGAGCTGGCCCCTTGGAATGTAAAGGTGATCGTAAATAGCGCTTTCGACCTTGTGTCAAAGCTGGGGCTTGCGGGTGTTCACCTGCCGCAAGGAATTGCTGTCACAGCGGCACGGCAAAGTGCTGGCGGCGATGCGTTGATCGGTGTTTCTGTCCACGACGAGGTTGAACTGCGCGTTGCTGAATCGCAAGGTGCGGATTACGTGACCCTAAGTCCACTTTTTCCGAGTACAAGCAAGGGGCTTTACAGAACCCCTTTAGGGGAAGAGGAATTCCATCGTCTAACGAAAATTAGCAGTGTGCCCGTCATAGCCCTCGGCGGTATCCAGCCAATTCGGGTAGCGCGCTGTAAAGCTTTAGGCGCGGCAGGCGTCGCACTACTTGGTCCTATCATGACGGGCGATGACCCGGCACGTCTATGCCTGGAAGCTATTGATGCTTGGGTGCTGGTTTAGAACCAGTCGAGTTCTACCTGAAGGGCAAGATCGCCGTCGATCCAAGTCAGGCTTTTGCGTCCGAGACGGGGAATGGGATGGGCCTGTTCTTGGAGGAGGGCCACAATAGCCTCCACGATCTCTTTTTGAGTCAGCTGGATTTTACGCCGCCCGTTCAAAAGAGGTTCCACAAACACCACCGTGCCAGTAACCTCCGGGCCTTCCGATAGGGTTATGTCAGCAATGTTGCTCGAATGGACTTGCGTATCGTGTCGCGCACGAAGATATTTGGCCAACGCTTCCTTGGATTCTTCGCTGTCCAATACAATGCTGCGATATTCGCGTCCCATAGCGAGATCCTTTAAGAGCGTTTGTCCGCTTTCTGCGTTGCGCCAATATTTGACGAATTCGATTAAATATTTCTAACTGTGTATATCGCGAAGGCAAGGTTTCGTATAGCAGATCCGCTCTGAGGAGCGGATTTGTCACTCTGGGCGATTTTATTGGAGCGGGTCACAATATGATTCGAATGCTTGTCACGCTGTACCATATTGCGATTGCTTTATTGGCAGTAGGTCTTTTGTTGGCTTTGTTTATCGTCGTCACCTACGTCTTGTCGGACGCGTTGCTGTGGTATTTCTTTGAAATCGATATGCTGGAATGGGTTTCTGACGTTAGCGGCTTGGATTTTAGCGGATTCTTTGGAGATCTATTTGGCGAAAGTGAGCCGTCACAGGAGAAAGAATTGCAATTTCTTAGCCAGTAGAGGTTATCTTTCTAATCTTCGCTACCGATGGGGCTAAAACGTTGTCTGCTGTCCGACCATTAAGCTTAGACCCCATAAGGTAAAGTAGATCGTTAGAACTATCCGCAATATCATTGAACTTGCTTTCGTCGCTTTTGTTTGCAGTTGATAAATTTTTTCACTCTTTTATCATTAAATATTTTATTATACCTATTAATATTTCGTTATCTGCTAATATTCATAATAATTAACGAATTATTAAATGCGGATAACTTGATTGAGAAACAAGTAATATTATAGAGAGCGAATTATGTTACTTTACGTAGATGCGAAATAATGCGTTTCACCATAGGGTTGAATTAGTATCTCATAAGGTAAAAACTATAAAATCTAGAAATAAAAATGGTAATATTACTAGAGTGTTTGATAACTATAGCCGGAAATATAAAAGTATTCATAAATTTTGCTATAAATTACAATATTGTTTATTTTATGAGGAAAATTAAAAATAATAACTAGAAAATAGCACACTATAAATTAGGCCTATTTTAACGCATCAAATGTAGCCTTCTCATGAGTATCGGACGCTGTATGGCCTCTGTTTTTCCAAGGAGTACGCGATCTGATAAGCGAGTTCGACTTTTATGAGGACGACAGTCATGAAAAGGCGCGTTTCCCGACGCAGAGGCCTCAACACGGTTCTCGGTGGTGTAATGGCCCTTGTGCTCGGCGCTTGCGGTGTCCCCACTACGCACGATAGCGTAAATATCTATGGCAATAACACGGACGAGGCGAAACGTGCACGGGTCGATCGCTTGGTGAACTATTGCCAGAAGCTTTCAAATTCTGGGAATTTCTATTTGTCGGCCGGCATGTGCGGTCGTGCCCACGATCTTGATCCAACCAATCCTTTGCCGCTTTTAGTCATGGCAGAAAATTATGTGCGCTATGAGAGGCCGGATGACGCGATGCGCGCCTATAGCGTTGCAATGGGAAGCCATCCGGAAAGTATCGAGGCAGCCTACGGACTCTCTAAGCTTCAGCTCGCACATGGCTACGAAAACGAGGCCTTGCGCACCCTCCAGAAATCGATGAAGTACAATCCCAACGAGCCGGGTCTCCTTAATATTGTCGGGATTATTAAGGACCAGCAGGGCGATCACCAAATAGCGCAGTTCTACTATCGCGAAGCGCTTGCCCAAGATCCGAAGAACCTCACTGTCTCCAATAATCTTGGCCTTTCCTTGGCGTTAAGCGGGCAGGGGAGCGAGGCGGTTCGTATATTGAATCAGGTGGTGGCCGACCCGAACGCTCCTTCGACCAGCCAAGGAAATTTGGCTTTGGCCTATGCTGCTGCAGAGGCAGATGCAGCTAACAATCAAGAATTCGATGGAGCCGTGGCGAGCGAAAGCAGTGACGGAGAGAAGCTCTACAACGAATCTGTAGAGATCGAATTTTTGCAGGAATCACGCTTGCAACGCAGTGGCCGTGAAGATAGCAATTTTTTTGCAGCGCCGCCGATTCCGTTCGCAGCGTCCAGTTTTGCACCGGTTATTGAAGCCGAGCGTGACTATGGTCATGAACAATCCGCAGCCTTGCCCTCCAGCACTGGCTACGAAGGGGTATCAGACGGCTTCCTCGCTGGTCTTTATAGTAGGCTTCACTCGAACCACTGAGCGTTAGAGTCACCGCATCGCCAAAGGGCCGGTACCCTACGCCGGCCCTTTTCGTTTTAGCTGCTCTAATCTAATTTGGATGATGAGCGTTAACTGAGAGTCTCCTGCTCATGAGCCGCAGGTAATTTCTTCAAAGCCATCACAAAGAAAGCGGTCGCAAATTTGATCTGTGCCCATGACAATGGTTGGGAATAGACCACCGATGCTTTTTTCTTCCCGCCAGCCTAGCGCCTTTTCAAAACCCTTTTCTTCACACCAGGAGTGAGCCGCTTTCGCACCGCACGATGTTCGGGCGTCATCAAAACAGTAGTTAAGGCGATAACCTTCGAGAGTTGGATAGCGGAACGTTTCGCCACCAGATAAATC
>CAXMNO010000139.1:0-5471 GCA_964194655.1 uncultured Acidimicrobiia bacterium | reverse complement strand
ATGTGAGAGCTGGTGCTGCAGAGGTTCTTTTCAATTTCGCTAGCCTCTTAAATCAGGAAAGAGCAGGCGATCTAGCCCTCATGACAGTGCGCTTGGCCTTACATCTGCGCTCTGACTTTCCCGTTGCACAAGTTCTGCTGGGCGAGATTTTACAAGATCAGCAGCGCGCCCAAGCAGCGATCGAGGCTTATCGCGCGGTCCCCGTTAGCTCACCCTTTAAGCCGGTCGTTAGGCTTCGCATCGCAGACGAACTTGATCGGTTGGATGAAATCGAGCTCGCGCTGGCGGAGCTTGATGAATTGGCCCGCGAGTTGCCGGATCAATATGAACCCCATTACCGCAAAGGGAACTTGCTGCGCGCGCGCGACCGCTTTGAAGAAGCGGTTAGGGCATATGACACGGCTGTGGAACTTTTGGGTGAACCGGCGCCGCGTCATTGGTCGATCCTTTATTTTAGGGGCGTGGCCTTGGAACGCTCGGAGCAGTGGAGCCGCGCTGAGGCCGACTTCCTGAAAGCCTTGGAGCTGGAACCCGAGCAACCCTTCGTCATGAATTATCTGGCCTATTCGTGGGTCGAGCAGGAGCGCAACCTTGATGAAGCCAAGGCCATGCTTGTCCGTGCTGTCGAGCTACGGCCAGAAGATGGCTATATCATCGATTCTCTCGGGTGGGTCTATTATCGGCTGGGCGAATACGAAAATGCGGTCAAATATCTGGAACGTGCCGTTGAGCTGCAGCCGCAAGACCCAGTGATCAATGACCATCTAGGCGATGCCTTTTGGCGCAAAGACCGGCGTGCGGAGGCTCGCTTTCAGTGGCGCCGCTCTTTGAGCTTGGATCCGGAGGAAGACAATATCCCTGTTATTGAAGAAAAAATCCTGAACGGCGTCGATCTATCCGCCGAGGATATTTGAGCACGGGCGATCATCGGCAAGGCTAACACCTGAGCGCGGGGGCTTTCTATCCGGTGGCAAGAATTGAGCGCTTCGCGCCAGCAAAAGTGAACCTTAGCCTTGAGGTCACGGGGCGGCGTGTTAACGGCTATCACGAACTGCAAAGCCTTGTCGTGTTCGCGCATGATGCTGGTGACCATCTCTCCTTCTCGCCCAATGAAGACATTTCTCTTAAGATCGACGGACCTTTCGCGCTTGGTCTGGAGGTGGGGGAGGGAAATCTCGTCATTCGCGCGGTTCACGCCCTTCGAGATGCTTTTGAATTGAGCGAAGGCGCGGAGATTACCCTGACAAAAAACTTGCCGCTTGCCGCTGGCATCGGGGGGGGATCGGCAGACGCTGCGGCGACATTGCAGGGCCTGGCTGCGCTGTGGAACTTGGATGCCTCTCCTTCGCGCTTGGCTGAGATCGGCCTTGGTCTTGGCGCGGATGTACCAATGTGCCTCTCGGGACGGGCGGCATGGATGACTGGAATTGGGGAAGAGATAGAGCCATTACCTGGCTTCCCAAATCTATGGGCGCTTTTGGTGAATCCGATGGAGCCTCTCTCGACCCCTGGCGTATTCAAAGCCTATTGCGACAACAAGGGAGCTGACTTTACGGCGGAAAAGTCCGCACCCAAATGCACCGGTCGCGAAGATCTCCTTTCCTGGCTAAGTGCTGCTGAAAACGACCTTGAGCTTGCAGCTTGTGGGATTTCCCGTGTCCTGGGAGAATTACTGGCCGACTTAAAGGTGCTCCCGGGTTGTTTGTTGGGGCGAATGTCGGGGAGCGGCGCGACCTCATTTGGCCTTTTCGAGGATGAGGAAAGCGCGCGCGCAGCCGCGGCACAACTCGCTGCCCGGCATGGGGATTGGTGGCTCCGTGTAACGCAGCTGGGCAATGCGCCTCATCATTGCTAAGTAACAGGCAATACCGCAAAAATCGCATATCGGTGGCTTAAGGGGGAAGGGCGTGACCGTTAAAAGCGGCAAAAATACTGGCTTGGCTGCACTTTGGGTCGAAAAGGTCCTTAAGTTTCCACGTATTTTTCTAGCGCTAGCGCTTTTGTCGCTGCCGCTAACGCTGCTTTATGCGGTGCTCACGCTTTCCATCGACACCGACGATAAGGACATGCTCTCAGCAGAGCTGCCTTTTCGAAAGAATGATCAAGCGCTTGAGCGGGCCTTTCCCATATTGGATGCAGGGCTGATAGCAATCATTGAAGGGGAAAAAGCGGCTTCGACAGAAGTGGTCGCACGAGCGCTCGTGGAGAAACTTCGCGGCGAAACGGAGGTTTTCCGGCAGGTATTCTATCCTCCAGCCATGCCTTTTTTCCGGGAAAACGGCTTCCTCTACCTCTCAGCGGATGAGCTGGAGGAACGGGTCGGGAAGATAAGCGAGGCAGCGCCGCTGTTTTCCACCTTGAGGAAGGATCCCTCTTATCACGGGTTGGCCGAAGTCTTCGAGCGCGCCTTTGATTTTCAAGCGGAACAAGGGCCAGATCAGCTTGAAGGGCTTCGATCACTCATGGTGGAGATGGCCCAGATAGCCAAGGCGTTTCAGTCAGGGACCGCACGAAATCTTTCCTGGCGCGACTTAGTTGTCACGCCGGCTGAAGGTGGAGAGGAACGCGCGGTTGAAGTGATCGTCATCCTTCCCAAGCTCGATTTCAGCGGCCTCAGTCCTGTGGCCGAGGCGACCAAAGTATTGCAGGACGCCTACGATGACTTGCCAGAAGAGCTGCGCGGCGGAACAAAGCTTCACCTAACGGGTGAGGCCCTCATGTTCCAAGAGGAGCTAGAGAGCTTAGAGGCCGGTATGGGCGTAATCGGTTTGATCGCCCTTTCAGCCGTTGCCCTGATCCTATGGCTGGGTTTGGGCTCTTGGCGCGCGGCATGTGCGCTCGTTTTAACGCTTTTGGTTGGCCTCGCGTGGACTGGGGCTTTTGCCGCACTCGTGGTCGGGACGCTCAACTTGATATCCGTTGCCTTTGCCGTGCTTTTCATTGGCCTAGGTGTGGATTTCGGAATTCATTTTCTCGCTCGTGCGCTTGCGGAGGATTTGGACGGTGAGACGGCTAAAGCCTCAACCCTGCGCCTTATAAGGGGTGCTGGGCATTGTGGTCCGGTACTGGGTTTGTGCGCCTTTTCAAGCGCGCTCGCCTTCTACTCATTTTTGCCGACGGACTATAAGGGCATTTCCGAACTTGGGCTGATATCGGGAAGTTCCATGTTCCTCGCGTTAGCTGCGACGTTCACGGTTCTTCCAGCAGCCCTCATCACTTTTGGTTGGCGGGCACGCGAAGGTGGGCGTGGCGTGGCATTGGCAAGTGTAGTTCTTGCAGGTGAGCGTATGGCAGCGGCACGCCCTCGCCTTGTTCTGCTAATAGCTATAGGGGTTGCTATTGTTGCGACTTTCCAGCTTCGGCTCATTGATTTCGACGACGATCCCTTAAGCTTACGTAATCCGGATGCGTCCTCGGTAAAGGTGTTGAAACGCTTCGAGATGACGCCTGGTGTCGAACCTTATCTAGGCCAGCTGTTAGCGAAAGATCTGAAGGAAGCAGAGGAGGTGGGACTGCGTCTTTCGGCCCTCCCTGAAGTCCAGGAGACGAGAAGCATTTTGAATTTGGTTCCAGGTGACCAGAAAGAAAAGCTGGACCTGATCTTTGGCCTTTCACTCTCGCTCTCCCCGGTTATTTCCCAAGTCCCGCGGGGGTCGCGCGATGAAGCAGCTTCCAGGGATGGCTTGGCACAGTTGATCCAGGTGCTCGCACGTCAAGACAATCCCTTTCCAAAGGAAGGGGCACAATTAAGTGAAGCATTAGGCGACTTCACCCAAACGGACGATAACGCCATCGCGCGTCTAGAATCTTTACTGTTGAGTGACCTAGAAGGTCTCTTTGGCGACCTGAACGATGCTATCTCAGCTAAAGAAATTACCTTAGAGACTTTGCCTGAAGAGCTAAGCGCGCTCTGGCTCACCACCGATGGCCGGGCGAGAGTTGAGATACGACCTGCGCTATCATTGGTCGATACTCAAGCGCGTCGAAATTTCGTGGCGGCCGTTCAGTCCGTCTCGCCGGATGTGAGTGGCACGCCGGTCGTCATTACCGAGGCCGGGCGCGCCGTCGTCACCGCGTTTCTAGAAGCGTTGGTCTATGCCGTCACAGCCATTTTTCTATTGATCTGGTGGCGGTTAGGCTCCGCTGTTGACGCGCTTTTGGTATCGGCGCCGCTGGCCTTGGCAGGGCTGGGAACGCTCGCGCTCGTTGGCACGTTGGGCTGGCAATTGAATTTTGCCAACGTCATCGTCCTCCCCCTGCTTTTTGGCTTAGGTGTCGACAGCGCCATTCATATGGTCAGCCGTGCGCGTGGTTTAGGTGGTGACATGGCAGAAGGGCGGACGCTTAAGGCCATTCTTCTCTCGGCGTTGACGACGATTGCTTCTTTTGGTGCACTTTCCTTCTCCGCCCATCCGGGAACGGCATCAATGGGGCAGCTTTTGACTGTGGCGATACTCCTTGGCCTGGTCGCCACCTTGATCGTGCTACCTGCGATGCTGGAGCTTAGAAAAAGGCTGAAAGCTTAGCTTTTCCTGGCAAGTGCGAGGCCAATCCCAGCACCGGCCAGCAACGTTCCGGTCACGCGATTTCGAATGAGGGCGGCGCGCTTGCTTCTAAGCGTGTGACGCAGCCGCCCAGCTAACACGGCATACCCGCTATCAAGAACCGTCGCGATGATCAGGAAGGAACTGCAAAGCAGTACCAACTGCGGAGCTATAGGCAAGCTCGGGTCCAGGAATTGTGGAAAGAAGGCAGCATTGAAGAAAAGCGTTTTGGGATTGGTCGAGTTCACGAAGAGACCCTGGAAAAAGAGCTTTCGCGGAGGGACGTAAAGCGTCTCCAACTCCTCCAAAGTCATTGCGCGGGCCCGCCAGGACTTGATCCCAAGATAAAGTAGGTAAGCGACACCGATCCAGCGCAATACCTCAAACGATTCCGCCAAAAAGACCATGATCGAGGTCATGCCAAAGGCGACGACGGTCAGCTGCAATGAGAGCGCACACGATGATCCAGCAACCGTGATCAAAGCCGCACGCACGCCGTGGGAGAGGGAATTCGCGACGATCATGGAAACGGCAGGGCCTGGAATAATAATTAAGATGCCGGTCGCCAAGCAAAAGGCCAGATAAAGCTCCCAGTTCATAAAAATACACTCCGTCGCGTTCGTTCAAGTAGTCTATAGCTACTCTCTTAACATTTTTCGGTCAAAGTTCTGCTTTTTGCACAAAAGGTGCACCATGGGCCATTGCCCTATCGGGTTTTCGAGGCTATTTTGCCGCCGCTTAGGGAATACCGCAGATTTTACGAAATACGTACGATTTGATGCAGATGATCAAACTTCCCGGTGATGTGGCGTAGCCAAGAGGTTAAGGCAGCGGGTTTTGATCCCGCCAACCCAGGTTCGAATCCTGGCGCCCCAGCCATTCGATTATTATTAAGTTAAATCAATAACTTAAAGACACTCGATCTCG
>CAXMNO010000138.1:0-4537 GCA_964194655.1 uncultured Acidimicrobiia bacterium | reverse complement strand
GATTTCGGCATCATGGGAAGGCTCGACCGGAAAACCAGGACATATCTTGCAGATATGCTGATTGCGACCTTTTCCCGCGATTATCGGCGCCTGGCGGAGGTCCATGTCGAGGCGGGCTATCTTCCACCAGGACCTCAAGTGGAAACCTTTGCGCAAGCGCTGCGATCCGTTTGCGAACCCATTATGGGAAAATCACTGGCCCAGATTTCCTTTGCCCGATTGCTGGGACAGTTACTGCGATTGACCGAATCTTTCGACATGCCCGTGCAGCCACAGCTTCTTTTGTTGCAAAAGAACATGCTGATTGCAGAAGGTGTCAGCCGCATTTTGGCGCCAGAGCTCAATATCTGGACCCTAGCGCAGCCGATGATCGAGGGCTGGATTCGCGAAACGCGCGGGCCGGAAGCACGCTTGCGCGAAACCGCCGAAGATTGGGTCGAACGCTTCCGCCGTCTACCAGAGACACTCGATAACTTGGAGAACGCGGCGCGTGCCTTAGGGGAGGATGGACTGAAAGTTAACCCCGATACCTTCGGGCTCCTTAAAAAGGCACAGAGCACTAATCGCTGGCAAATACTCCTCTTGTGGTGCGCGCTCGGGCTTTTGGCTCTGGCTATCCTATTTGATTGAGTAATGTTTTATTGAGTCTCGGGCCCTGTTTCACATAATTTTTTCGTGTTTTCCGCCGTAAAAACGCGGATTATCGCTTTTCCTTGAAAGAATAGGGTCCTTCGCCTAGCTTAACTACGTAAAATTACCGTAGAATTCGTTCAAGCTATTCGATCGGAAAGTGGGACTTATGGGCGTGGGGCACCAGCAATCGATCTTGCTGATCGTGACAGGCGGTATTGCCGCCTATAAATCGATTGAGCTTATCCGCCGCCTGCGCGAAGAGGGCATTGGCGTGACGCCTGTGCTGACCGCTTCGGGCGCTGAGTTTGTAACGCCGCTCTCGCTCGCTGCTATTGCAGGTGAAAAGGTCTATCAGGATCTTTTCTCCCTCACCGATGAAACGGAAATGGGTCACATCGAGCTTTCCCGGCGCGCGGACTTGGTCGTCGTAGCCCCCGCAACCGCAAATATCCTGGCCAAACTTACGCACGGCATCGCCGACGACTTGGCCACAACTCTATTGCTCGCCACCGATAAGCCGGTTTTGGTGGCGCCTGCGATGAATGTGCGGATGTGGGAACATCCTGCAACGCAAGCAAACCTGGCAACTCTGAAAAGCCGGGGCGTCACTTTTGTTGGCCCTAATAGTGGGGAGATGGCTTGCGGTGAGTTCGGGCCGGGCCGCCTGGCTGAACCTCTTGAGATTCTTGCCGGCATCCAAGCAGCTCTCTCAACGGCAAGCAGTGGGAGAAAACCCCTCGAAGGTCGCCGCGCGCTCGTGACTTCCGGCCCGACACATGAGCCGTTGGATCCCGTGCGGTTTCTGGGAAACCGCTCATCCGGGCGGCAAGGACAAGCCGTTGCCGAAGCCCTTCGCGATTTGGGGGCAGAGGTCACGCTGATTTCCGGGCCCACACACCTTACCGAACCTCACGGTGTCACGACCGTGAAGATTGAAACGGCGCTGCAAATGTTAGCGGCCTGTCAAGGCGCTCTTCCCGTCGATATTGCGGTCTGTGCCGCAGCCGTCGCCGACTGGCGCCCGGAAAAACCTTCGGGCCAGAAAATCAAAAAGGATGGACCCGGCGCGCCTGAGATCGCAATGGTCCAGAACCCGGATATTCTTGCGGCGCTTTCGAAGGACGGTGCGGATCGACCCGCCCTCGTCGTGGGCTTTGCAGCAGAAACCGAGAAGGTCCTGGAGCACGCGCGCGCCAAGCTACGGAAAAAGGGGTGCGATTGGATTCTCGCCAATGATGTCTCGGACGGGAGCGGCACATTTGGCGGATCGGAAAATACGCTTCACTTGGTTCACGACGCGGGGGAAGAATCCTGGCCGCGTATGAGCAAAAAGGATGCCGCACGGCGTTTGGCTGAGAAGATCGCCGATACCCTCGCCAATCCTGCGGTAATAGGGGAGATTGAATGAAGAATATTACAGTCGCGATTAGGCGCTTGGAACATGGCGCGGACCTTGATCTTCCAGCCTACGCCACGGACCAGAGCGCCGGGCTCGACCTTTTGGCGGCTGTTGATGAGCCGGTAATACTGCAACCTGGTGCCAGAAAGCTCATCCCGACGGGCATAGCAATCGCCCTGCCGCCGGGAACCGAAGCCCAGGTGCGTCCTCGTTCAGGCCTTGCGCTCAAGCACGGAATTACCTGCCTCAACAGCCCCGGTACGATCGATGCGGACTATCGCGGCGAAATCGGCGTCATCCTGATCAACCATGGGGAGGATTCCTTTGAGATCGCACGCGGCATGCGCATCGCACAGATGGTAATCGCCCCTTTCACGCAAGCTGAGTGGAACGAAGTCTCGGACTTAGAGGCAAGTGCACGTGGTAGCGGCGGGTTCGGCTCGACTGGTGTCGGTGCAGTGCCGGAAAAGACTGAAGCTGAGGCTCTTCAAGCAGAAAGGCTAAAGACAGGGTAAGGAAAAGGGACGAAAACAGGAATGTTGCGGCTTTCTAAAAAACTTCTTTTCGCGATCGAGGCTGTGGTCGACATTGCCTATCACGGCAGTGCGGATCCCGTGCGCTCAGCCGATATTTCGCGCCGCCAGGGCATTCCAAGACGCTATCTCGAACAAGTCCTACAAAACCTAGTGCACCACAACATACTCACAGGACAGCGCGGGCCTCGCGGTGGCTATCGCCTGGCACGGGAAAAGCGCCGCATCACGGTGGGGGAGATCATCCGCGTCGTACGCGAGGTCGAGGGTGGGCAAGACCCAGCCGAGGATCCAGGTGGCTCTGAAATCGGAATGAAAGTAGTTCGCCCACTTTGGCAGGACCTTCAAGACGAACTCATGCTGCGTTTCGAAACAATCACGATCGAGGCGCTTTGTGAACGAGCCGAGGAGATGAGTATCCCGAGCGAAGCGGCTGAAATCTACACAGATTTCTCAATTTGAGGGCGCTAAGGATTTGAAGAACAACTCCCCCGAGTTTCGTGGCCGCATATACGATAATATTCTCCAGACCATAGGCGCGACGCCTTTGATCCGGCTTTCCAAACTGGAGGAAGCGTACGGATCAAAGGCCCAGATCATCGGAAAGTGCGAATTTTTTAATCCCTTGGCCTCCGTGAAGGACCGCATCGGCCTTTCCATGGTGGAAACACTTGAGCAGGCGGGAATTCTAAAACCCGGCGGCACGATCGTCGAGCCAACCAGCGGAAATACGGGTATCGCCCTTGCCTTCGTGTGTGCTGCCAAGGGCTACCGCCTTATCCTCACCATGCCGGAAACCATGTCTTCTGAGCGCGGCAAGATGCTGCGGCTTCTAGGCGCCGAGCTGGTGCTAACCGACGGTGCGAAAGGCATGAATGGGGCTGTTGCGAAGGCGGAGGCCCTCGCGAACGCTATTCCTGGTGCCGTAATCCCTCAGCAATTCTCCAACCCCGCCAATCCCGCGATCCATGCGGAAACGACGGCTGAGGAAATTTGGCACGACAGTGGGGGGGGCGTCGATGTCATTGTCTCCGCAGTCGGAACGGGTGGCACCTTGACCGGGGTGGGCCAAGCCCTAAAGGAACGAAAGCCTGATTTGAAAATGATTGCAGTCGAGCCGGAAAGCAGCCCCGTCATCTCAGGCGGTCGGCCTGGACCCCATAAGATTCAGGGAATCGGCGCGGGCTTTATTCCCAAAGTTCTGGATACCGGCCTGATTGACGAGATTTTGACAATCGGAAACGAGACCGCCTTTAAAACCGCGCGCGAGGTTGCGGCTCTTGAAGGTTTGCCGGTGGGCATTTCATCCGGCGCTGCCTTGGCCGCGAGCCTGGAAATTGCACAACGCGAGGACATGGAAGGCAAGATGATCGTCGTTATCCTTGCCTCCTTTGCCGAGCGATACCTCTCAACAGAGCTTTTCGATGGTCTTTAGGAAAATCGGGAGCCAGGCGATTGTGATCGCTTGGCTCCCGCACATAAATTCGCCTAGAGCACTTTTAATGATCTTATGATCATGAAAATTACTCTAAGCTCATATTATTACGCACTTTCCGGGCGCAAAACCGCACACACTTTTGCTGAAAGTGCTCTAAGTCAGTAACTTAGCGATTTTGACGATTCTCAACCAAATCATCCACCACCGAAGGATCGGCAAGCGTTGAGGTGTCGCCGAGGTTGCTGAACTCGTTCTCGGCAATCTTGCGAAGAATTCGGCGCATGATTTTGCCGGACCGGGTCTTGGGTAAGCCTGGTGCCCATTGCAGCCAGTCGGGCGAAGCGATTGGTCCGATTTGCTTCCTCACCCACTGAACCAGCTCTTTCTTAAGCTCGTCACTGGGGTCCTCACCGGCATTCAAAGTGACGTATGCATAGATGCCTTGACCCTTGATATCATGCGGCGCACCGACCACAGCGGATTCCGCGACCTTATCGTGGGCAACCAGGGCCGATTCCACTTCAGCCGTCCCCA
>CAXMNO010000137.1:0-10138 GCA_964194655.1 uncultured Acidimicrobiia bacterium | reverse complement strand
TTAATGTTCTCAACGATGATGCTGATGACCGGCCAGCGCGTCTTTGGGGCCATCGGATTTGTCGCCTCTCTTGCCGCCTTTCTGCTGTGGGACGATTCCGGATCTGAACCATCGTCCTTCACCGTGACAGATCCTCGGATGATAAGAAAGATTCAATGGCGAATTTCATGAAACGATTTGTGCAAATTGTCGACAGGATGAACCATGTCGTCGGGCGAGTAACGATGTACCTGATTTTTGTAATGATCGGTGTGCTATTCTATTCTTCAGTCTCCAAGACATTCTTCTTTCCCGCCCTTTGGACCCTGGAATTCGCACAGTTTCTGATGGTGTCCTACTTCCTGCTCGGGGGGGCCTATTCCATCCAACTAAGAGGCCATGTTCGAATGGATTTGCTCTACGGCAATTGGTCCGACCGGACAAAGCACAAGTGGGACATTTTCACATCCATTTTCATAATAGGATACCTCCTTGTGCTGCTCTACGGCAGCCTCTCCAGCCTGACCTATGCGCTTGAGTATGGCGAACGCAGCTATTCGTCGTGGCGGCCATATATGTGGCCGGTGAAGGTGGTTATGACGGTTGGCATCGTCTTGATGTTGCTTCAGGCAATCTCGCAGCTTTTCAAGGATCTGGCAGCGGTTGGAGAGAGGCCGTCGCCATGAGTTACGAGTTGATCGCCTTGGTCATGTTTGTCGGCATGATGGGCTTGCTTCTGACCGGCCAACGGGTCTTCGGCGCCATTGGATTCGTCGCTGCCATTGCGGCGCTGGTGCTTTGGGGTGACGGCGGGGCGGAATTACCCTTCAGCGCTGCCATGAAGTTGATGAAATGGTACCCGTTGATGACATTGCCGATGTTCATCTACATGGGATACATCATGTCGGAATCCCGCATCGCCGACGATCTCTATGAGATGTTTCATGTTTGGATGGGGCCTATCCACGGCGGGCTGGCGATCGGAACCATCGCCTTGATGGTGGTGATATCGGCGATGAACGGACTCTCGGTGGCCGGCATGGCGATCGGCGCGACCATTGCGCTGCCGGAATTGCTGCGCCGAGGGTATGACAAGGTGATGGTGACGGGGGTGATCCAGGCCGGTAGTTCGCTCGGCATCCTGGTTCCGCCCAGCGTTGTTCTCGTGCTCTACGGTATGATCGCCCGGCAGCCGGTCGGCCAGCTGTGGCTCGCCGGCGTCTTCCCCGGCCTGATGATGGCCAGCTTGTTCATCGTCTACATTGCCGTGCGCTGCCGTTTGCAGCCGAAACTGGGCCCACCGCTGGCGAAAAAGGACCGCGATGTTCCTTGGCGCACAAAGTTTGCATTGTTGCGGGCGGGCCTTCTCCCACTGTTCATTTTCGCTTCGATGACGGGTCTGTTCCTCACCGGTGTAACCAGCCTGGTTGAAAGTTCCGCCGTTGGTGCGACCGCCGCCACGCTCGCCGCGCTGGTGAAGGGGCGCCTGAATGCGAAAGTCATGGAGGCCACTCTGCGCAAGACGCTGGAGATCACCTGCATGTTCATGTGGATCATTATGGCAGCGCTATGTTTCGGCGCCGTCTTCGACGGGCTTGGCGCGGTGAAGGCGATCGAACAGCTATTTATCGGCTCAATGGATCTGAGCCCGTGGGAAGTGCTCATCATGATGCAGCTATCCTACATCGTAATGGGCATGTTCTTGGACGATACAGCCATGCTGGTGATCATCGCACCGCTCTATGTGCCCCTGGTTGGGGCGCTCGGGTTCGACCTGATCTGGTACGGCGTTCTCTACACGATCACCTGCCAGATCGCCTACATGACGCCGCCATTTGGATACAATCTCTTCTTGATGCGTGCCATGGCGCCGCCGGAGATTTCGTTGGCTGACATCTATAAATCGATCATTCCTTTCGTGCTTGTGATGACTCTTGCTCTCATCCTCACGATGGTTTTCCCCGAGGTGGCTCTATGGCTACCGCGCTGGCACTACGCACAGTGAACTCGATAAACAAAAACAGGAGGGTATCAATAATGCGATGACGACTGACAATCCTTTGGTCACGAGTGCCTAAAAAAATGTTGGGTATCAAAGAAATTTGCATGGAGGAAATCGAAATGACGAAAAGCAGCAGACGTGGATTTTTAAAAACGGCCGGTGCTGCGGTCGCCGCCACAAGCGCAGCGACTCTGGCAGCGCCCGCGGTACAGGCAGCGGAGCCGATCAGGTGGCGTTTTCAGACCTACGCTGGATCGGCTCTCGGACAGTTTGTCAGCAAGCCAATCATCGATGCGATCAACACGGCCGCAAAAGGTGAGTTGGAGATCGAACTTTTTTACGCCGACCAACTGGTGCCCACGGGCGAGCTGTTTCGTTCTCTACAGAAGGGCACCATCGACGCCGTGCATTCGGATGACGATTCGATGGCGGCACCGGTGGACGTTGCGGTATTCGGCGGGTACTTCCCGATGGCGACGAGACACGCGCTCGATGTTCCGGTCCTGTTTAGTCAGTACGGCCTCGCGGACATTTGGTCCGAAGCCTACAAGAAAGCCGGTGGCGTGGTGTGGCTCTCGGCAGCTGGGCAAGATCCCTGCAATTTCAACACCAAAAAGGAGATCCTCAACCTGGATG
This sequence comes from uncultured Acidimicrobiia bacterium, assembly GCA_964194655.1. Taxonomy (GTDB): domain Bacteria; phylum Pseudomonadota; class Alphaproteobacteria; order Kiloniellales; family Kiloniellaceae; genus JAJFGK01. The sequence goes on along the minus strand of CAXMNO010000137.1, from coordinate 7,521 downwards.
ACCTGAATGGTCTTCGGCTCTATACCTTCCCCACGGCGGGCCGCTTCCTGGCGCAGTTCGGTGTCGTGCCGGTTCAAATCCCTTACGAGGATGCGGAAGTGGCTGTTCAGACAGGCGAGCTCGACGGCATGGCCTGGTCAGGCATTACCGAGGATTACACGGTTGGCTGGGCCGATGTGACCGACTACTTCCTCACCAACAACATTTCGGGGGCCTGGATCGGTTCGTTCTACGTCAACGAGAAACGTTGGAGTGAGCTGTCCGAACACCTTAAGCAGATTGTCTTGTCGTGCATCGAAAGCGGTCACTTCTTCCGCAACCAGTGGTACTTCGGTGGCGAGGCCAAGTTGCGTGCCGAGGGGACGAAATTGAAAGTCAGGTCGATCCCCGCCGACCAGTGGAGAGAGGTCGAAATCGCGGCCAGCAAGTTCTGGGATGAAATCGCCGAGACCGGTGAAGTTGCCCAGAAAGTGGTCCAGATATTCAAAGACTACGACGCGATCCGTCAGAAGGCCGGTGGCCTCTATACCTGCGGTTAACGATGTGGGTTCCTAACCAAGTTTGGTAGTTCCGGCCGTTCGCCGCTACAGTGCGGCGTTCGGCCGGAATATTTAAGCAGTATAACGACGTCATGAAAAAGGCCGGACGTCCGTACCGCTACGGCTGAGGCATGAAATAGACGTTGTTGCTTGCCTTGTTGTAAGCGCCGGTCTGAGACAAGTTCCGTCACAGATCGGCGCTTTTCTCTATCAAAAGGGCTAAAGCGGTTTCAGCAAAAGTGTGTGCGGTTTTGCGCCCGGAAAGCGCGTGACAACAATGGTTTAGAGCACGTTTAATGATTCGGAAATCATTAACCGTGCTCTATGTCCTAATAGTTCTGCAAAAAACGGCCCATCCGGTCGATGGCTTCAGCAATGTTTTCTTCGCTGTTGGCATAGGAGATACGCAAGAAACCCTTACCCTCGGCCCCGAAATCGCTTCCGGCCAGAAGGGCGACGCCTGCTTCTCCCAAAAGCGAATTGGCCAAGGCTTTATCGTTCAGCGCCACGCTCTTCACATTGGGAAAGGCATAGAAAGCACCGCCTGGCATTTGGCAGGTGATGCCCGGCAGCGCGTTCAAGCGTTCGACCACTAAGTGTCTGCGTTGCTCAAAAGCGGCAACCATACGCTCGCTTTCGTCCTGCGGGCCTTCGAGAGCCGCGATGCCGGCGAATTGCGCAGGTGTGTTGACGCAGGAATGGAAATTGATCGCGAGTTTCTCCGCCCCTTCAATCAGGCTTTTGGGCCAAAGCCCGTAGCCAAGCCGCCAACCCGTCATGGCGTAGGTCTTGCTCCAGCCATCCAAATAGATAAGGCGCTCGCGGATCGAGGGGAATTCAAGCAGGCTCACATGCTCAGCCCTGTCATAGCACATGCGCCCATAGATCTCATCCGACAGCACCGCGACATGGGGATGGGCGTCCAGCCCCTCGACCAGCTTTTCGATCTCCCCGCGCGGTGTCACCCCGCCGGTCGGGTTGGAGGGGGAATTTAGGATGATCAGGCGAGTATTGGCTGTGATCCGGGCCAAAACCTCCTCAGCCTTAAAGGCAAAGCCATTTTCTTCGCGGTGGGGGATCGGGACCGCCTTCGCCCCGCTATAGTCGATGATGGAGCGATAGGGCGGAAACCCCGGATCGGGGTAGAGGATCTCAGCCCCAGGCTCGCCGAACAGCAAGACGGCAAAGGATATGGTCATCTTGCCACCCGGTACGACCAACACACATTCTGGATCTGCTTCTACACCAAAGCGCGCGCCCAAGTGGGCGGCAACGGCTTCCCTCAGCGGCAAGATGCCTTTGGTGGGCGTATAGCCGTGCTGGCCGTCACGCAGTGCCTTTACCGCTGCTTCGACGATGTGATCCGGCGTCTTAAAGTCCGGCTGGCCGACGCCCAGATTGATGATCGAACGGCCTTCCGCCTCAAGCGCGACGGCCCGTCCCAGAACTGTGAGCGCGCTTTCTTTTGAAAGCCTAGCGATACTCTCCGCACATCTCATGACGATCTTCACCCCTTGCCTTTAGGGAGAGAAGGTAGCCCGCCAAAGCTACTATCGCAAAGCTGTTAGAGAGCGGTTGTGGGTGCTAGCGGCCTTCCGGCACCTTCCCGGACCAGGGGCCAAGGAAGTCGACACTTTCAGGCCGCCCTTCCAGATGGAGCTTGGCATGTCGCGGCGCTGTTTCCGCAATGACCTCGCCGTTTTTATAGACGAAAAGCCTGGTCGCACCGACGCGCAGCGCCTCCACCGGGTCGCTGGCTTGAAGGACGACGAAATCCGCTTTGTAGCCCACTTCTATGCCATAGCCTTCGAGCTGCAAGATTTTCGCAGGGATCTCTGTCACGGCGAGGAAGGCTTGACGCATTTCATCCACCCCCGTCATTTGCGCGAGGTGCAAGCCCATGTGCGCTGGCTGCAACATGTCGGCCATGCCGAGCGCATACCAAGGGTCCATCACGCAGTCGCTGCCAAAGGCGACATTGAGGCCCGCTTCCATCAATTCCGGCACCCGCGTCATGCCCCGGCGTTTGGGGTAGCTGTCATGGCGCCCTTGCAGCGTGACGTTGATGAGCGGATTGGCAACGACATTCAATCGGGCCTCAGCCATCAGGGGTATCAGCTTGCTAACATAGTAATTATCCATGGAATGCATGGATGTCAGGTGCGATCCCGTCACGCGTCCTTCCAGCCCCAGGCGCTTGGTCTCAAAGGCCAGCGTTTCGACATGGCGGGAAAGGGGATCGTCACTCTCATCACAGTGCATATCGACCATCAAGCCACGCTCGGCTGCGATTTCACAAAGCGCGGTCACGCTCTTTCCGCCTTCAGCTTTTGTCGTCTCAAAGTGTGGAATACCCCCCACAACCTCGACACCCAGATCAAGCGCGCGGCGCAAGCTCACTTGCGCGCCTGAGCTGCGGAAAAAGCCGTCTTGTGGGAAGGCGACGAGTTGAAGCTCCAGATAAGGTGAAACCTCGCGCTTAACACTCAAAAGAGCTTCAACGGCGACCAAACGCTCATCACAGATATCGACGTGGCTGCGGATGGCGAGCAGGCCTTGAGCAACCGCCCAATCGCAGTAGCTAAGTGCGCGTTCGCGAATGCTTTCAAAGGTGAGGTGGGGCTTTAGCTTACCCCAAAGACCGATACCTTCTAAGAGTGTGCCCGACGCATTGACCCTTGGAAAACCAAAGGTGAGCGTTGAATCCATATGAAAATGCGCATCGACGAAGGGCGGTGTGACGAGGCAGCCACTCACGTCCTTTTCGTCTCGCGCTTTTGCTTCAATTCGCGGCTCGACGGCAGCAACACGGCCCCCATCTATGGCGATATCTACCCCTTTTCGCCCATCTGGAAGATTTGCACCGCGTAGGATCGTATCAAGGGTCATTCTGACTGACCGTACTATCTTTATTGAAAAGCGAGAGGAGAGCGCGGCCTTTAGGCCTTGCTCCCTCACTCGCTTAGCGCTCAAGGATGCTTCTTTAACGTGGCACCCTTAAGGGGCAGATTTATCGGCTTGCGAGCCAAGCCGCTGAGAGGTTCTGCGCTCGCTCCAGCTCCGCACCCGTCATAACGCGGCCAAGGGAGTTTCTTGTAAAGTTCACCTCATCACGCTTCGGCCCGATGGAAAGAACGCCAATTGCTAAGGTGTAATAGTGATAAGAACGCGCCCGGTCATGGTGTACGACGTTACTTTCCGAATAGTGCGAGCCCAGCGCAATCATGCCATCGGCATTGGAAAGATCGGCTGATTTATGCCACCAGGACATGGCAGCGTCATGATCGATAGGGACACCCAAGCCGTCATGATAAGCCTGGCCAAGTGAGGTCATGGAAGCTGGGTCTCCCCCGCGTGAACCCTGGGTCCACCATTCAAACGCAATGCCGTAAGACTGTGGCACGCCAAGCCCATTGGCATAGAGGTGGCCGAGACGATACATCGCGTCGACTTCGCCGCCTGAGGCCGCCTTTTGATAGAGTATGGCAGCAGATTCATAGTTTTTGGGAACGCCCTGGCCTGAATGGTAAAGGCGCGCGAGGTTCACAGCAGCCCCGTAGTGGTCCTGATCAACCGCGCGGCGATACCAAACGGCGGCATCCTCGAAGCTAAAGGGAACACCAATGCCGTTTTCATAGGCGAAGCCAAGCTTGGCTTGCGCATCGGCATCACCGGCCTCTGCCGCCAATCTCCAATAGTGTGCGGCCTTTTTGGAATCGCGGGAGACGCCTAAGCCCCGGTGGTAAAGATCACCAATGCGGTTTTGGGCAGGGACGTAGCCACCGTTAGCCGATGCCTCGTAAAAGCTTGCCGCGGTGCTCATGTCACGAATGACACCATCGCCGCGTTCGTGAAGCTTGCCTAGCTCGTATTGGGCGGGCGCATAATTTTGCCCCGCAGAAGCCGTAAAGTGGTCAGCGGCTGCGAAATAATCACCGGCCTGCTCATCCGCGAGACCGTCGTTGTACTCCGTCGTCGGATCAACGGTCCCTGGTGCAGGTGCGGGAGCCGTCGTAGTCTGTTGGGTACATGCCGCAACAAACGCAAGCGCAAGACCTAAGGCAACAACACGTAACATTGCGAATCCTCCAATGATGATACCCCTAGTTGCGTCATCATAACGAATGCAGGGTGGCCGACAAGTTTCAGCACAACATCAATTTTTGCCGGAAAACTACTACTGGAGGTTAGGTTTTGCATGAATTCGTCAATAAATTATTGCAATTGCGGGGAGTTTTCACCTAAGAGCCTTGACCGGCCGGGCTCCAGCGATCATTTCTTTTCGGACGATTTCGTCCGTTAGGATGTTTAAAAGTCGCTTAAGTAAGTCAGGATTCGGTATGACCCCACCCGATTCGCCCGATTCGCTCGAAGATAAGGCCTATCTCGATCAACAGGTAGAGACGCTCGGGCTCTCCAAGATCAAGCGCCACATCTTCCTTTGTGCCGATCAAAGTAAGCCGAAATGCTGTCCCAAGGAGCTCACCAACGTCTCCTGGGCTTACTTGAAGAAGCGGGTGACCGAACTTGGCCTGGGTCAAGGGGAAGAGGTTGTCTACCGCTCCAAAGTCGATTGCCTAAGGGTTTGCACCCATGGGCCTATTGCCGTCGTCTGGCCGGATGGCATCTGGTATCGCCACGCCACCCCTGATGTGCTGGAGCGGATCTTGCTCGAACACGTGATCGAGGGGCGTCCGGTGCGTGATTACATGATCGCAGGTCCGGGTGAGGCGGGTGACGAATAGACGGCGCTTGCCTTGCAATAAGACCTGCTCTAGCCGAAGTGCGCGCTAAGCCGGGTGAGGGCTTCTTCCAGCACCTCATCACGCTTACAAAAGCAAAAGCGCACGAAGTGGCGCACATCGCCCGCAGAATAAAAGGCGCTGACAGGCACGGCGGCCACCCGGGCCTCGGTCGTGATTTTGCGGCAGAATTCCACGTCATCCAGGTTCGTGCCTAGGGGCCGGACATCCGCCGTGATAAAGTACGTCCCCGCGCAATCTATCGTCGCGAAGCCGAGGTGCTTGAGGCCATCGGCGAAGAAGTCGCGCTTGCGCTCCAGATCGCCTGAAAGCTCCGCGTAGTAGTCATCACCCTTGCCAAGTCCGGCGGCCACCGCCTTTTGCAGGTTGGGGGCTGTGGTGAAGGTGACGAATTGATGGGCTTTCGCAATGGGGTGCAGCAGGCTGGGCGCGCCTGTGATGTAGCCAACCTTCCAGCCGGTAAGCGAAAAGGTTTTGCCAGCAGAGCCAATCTTCACCGCGCGCTCGCGCATGCCAGGAAAGGTGATAAGGGGGCGGTGCGGTTGGCCATCGAAGACGATGTGCTCATAAACTTCATCGCAAATGGCATAGGCGTCGTGGGCGACGACGAGCTCGGCGATGAAAGCGAGTTCTTCTTCATCGAAGACCTTGGCGGCGGGGTTCATCGGGTTATTGAGAAGGATCAGCTTTGTTTTCGGGCCAAAGGCCTTAGCCAAAGCCTCGCGCGGCAAGCGCCAATCAGGTGGTGTGACGCGCACAGATTTCGCAATGCCGCCTGCGCGCCTGATGATCGGCAGATAGCTATCATAGAGCGGTTCGATCACAACCACCTCGTCACCCGGCTCGATCAAGCCGAAAAGGCAGTCGGCGAGTGCTTCTGTTGCGCCCGATGTCACCATGACTTCCTCGCGCCAATCGACTTCCAGGCCGTAAAAGCGCTTTTCATGATCGGCGACGGCTTGGCGCAATTCCGGTAAGCCCAGCATCGGCGGATATTGATTGGGCCCGGCCATCAAGGCATCGGCTGCGATTTTCCGGATATCCTCCGGGCCATCCACATCGGGAAAGCCCTGGCCCAGATTGACGGCCTCATTCTCGATCGCGAGACGCGACATGACCTCGAATATCGTGGTGCCGTAGCTTGAAAGGATCTCGTTCGCCGGTTTCATGGTTCTTTTCTTTCGCCCTTCTCGATGGCTCGTGGGTCGTTGAGGATAGCAATACCCAAACTTTCAGAAAAGAGCACCCTGGCGCGGCGGATATGTGACGACGCCTTGGGCATCCATCTGGGCCACCGGGTCGAGGACAGCATCCTCCACCCCACCTCGCCCGAGCAGATGCAAGACCTCCTGACCCCGGCCAAGCAGGTGGTCGGTGATGATCCGGCGGTGGCAGTGGCGCCAATTCGCCTCCGCACACATGATGGCGGGGCGCCGCTTGGCACCGAGCCTGATGAGCTTATCGAGCGCGTCTTGGAAAGCCGGAGTAAGGGCGTGATCGGCGTAATTTCGAAGGGCGCCTTCCTCGATAGCCACGTTTGGGGATTGGCCGGTGGTCCCCCGTTTTCCGCCAAAGATCTCCGCATGGCGATAGGAAATCCCCGCCGCTTTCAAGGCGCTTTCCAACTCAGGCGCATTGAACTGCGGATTGCGCCGCGAAAAGGGCGTGGCACGGACATCCAGCAAACAATCGATCCCCGCATCGCTTAAAAGCTTTAGCAGATGATCTTGTGAGTGGTTGGAGTGTCCGATGGTGTAAATCGTCATAGTGACGGCAAATTGCCTGAGGGTGGATGCCTCGGCAAGCCGTTCGCCACTTGCCGCGTGCCGATAGCGCCCATATCTTCCAAAATTACCAGGGAATTGAGGGGGGTAGCTCATGAAGGTCTTATTACAGCGCGTAACGGAGGCCAGCGTCACAGTCGAGGGGGAGCGGATTGGCGCCATCGACCGTGGTTTGCTGATCTTCGTTTGTGCCGTTCTGGAAGACAGCGAGGTCAACGTCCAAAAGCTGGCTGCAAAGGTGGCAAAGCTGCGCATCTTTCAAGATGACGCGGGCAAGATGAACCGCGCCATTAAGGATGTCGGCGGTTCCGCACTGGTTGTCAGCCAATTCACGCTCGCCGCCAATACAAGTAAGGGAAACCGGCCCAGCTTCATCGGCGCAGCTCCACCAGAACAGGGGAACGCACTCTATGAGGCCTTCGCGAGTGCCTTGCG
>CAXMNO010000136.1:0-12922 GCA_964194655.1 uncultured Acidimicrobiia bacterium | reverse complement strand
CCCTAGATTTGCCGGTGAATACCAGACACCTAGACCAGGTTTTTGCCGTCTTGACGCTAAGCGATCGTGTGCACACCAGCTCACTGCTTGGTCGCACCCGGCCACGCGATACGATGAAGATGGCCGCCATTGCCAGGGGCGTGAAGCTGGAAGACCTGAAGGACGCACCGGCCATCTTTGGGATCATCAACATCAACTCACCCCGCCAACTTGATCATTCCATGGCAGAAGGGTTGATTGCCTTAGCCGAACTCGGCCAGCCAGTCGTCGTCACGCCCTTCACCTTGCTGGGTGCAATGGCACCTGCAACGCTCGCAGGCGCGCTTGTTCAGCAAAACGCAGAGGCGCTTGCAGGTCTTGCCTTGATTCAAGCCGTTAAACCAGGAGCCCCCATGGTCTATGGCGGCTTTACGTCCAATGTCGATATGAAGACAGGTGCGCCCGCATTCGGCACACCGGAATATACCAAGGCCTGCCAGGCAGGCGGACAGTTGGCCCGTCGCTATGGTCTCCCTTACCGATCCTCCAACACCAATGCCTCCAACACGCCGGACGCACAAGCTGCCTATGAAAGTAGCATGTCGCTTTGGGGCACCGTAATGGGGCACGCCAACCTTGTCTTGCATGCGGCAGGCTGGCTGGAAGGTGGCCTAACAGCATCATTCGAGAAACTCATTATCGATGCGGAGATGCTGCAGATGATGACTTCTTATCTCGAACCGATTACGGTCGACAGCGATAGTCTTGCACTGGACGCTATCAGCGAGACTCCGCCGGGCGGGCATTTCTTTGGTGCCGCGCATACGCTGGCGCGCTACGAGAACGCTTTCAACGAACCCCTGGTTTCGGATTGGCGCAACTTTGAGACTTGGTCTGAAGATGGTGCCAAGACGGCGGCAGAGCGCGCGCACGTCATCTGGAAGGCTTTGTTGAAGCAATATGAGGAGCCGCCGCTCGACCCAGGGATTCGCGAGGAATTGGATGCATTTGTTACGCGCCGAAAAGCTGAAATCGGCGAGGTTGGAGATTTACCATGACTGAAGCTGCTTCCCCTACCGCGCCTCGTTCGGGCGTAGGCGAACATCAAGGTGGACGCCAAGGCGGGCGCCGCCGAAAGCGCGAAGCGCGAAGCAGCTCAACCCCTGTCCTTCCTTGGCGAGAGGTTAAAAACAGGCTAGCCCCAATTGAAGTGCTCTCCGAGGATCAAGTTGAGACAATCCATCAAGCCTCCCTCAAAGTCCTGGCAAACGTTGGTATCAAGGTTTTGGGCGCGGATGCGCGCGGTTTCTATCGCAAGGTGGGCGCCGATATCGACGAGGGCGAGATGATCGTCCGTTTCGCCCCTGAATTGGTTGAGGAATTGCTTGCCAAGGCACCTTCCAACTTCACGATTGAGGCTCGCAACCCTGAACGCTCCCTAGAAATGGGCGGCAATAACATTCACTTCTCAAGCGTCAACGGGCCTTCTTTCGTCAATGATCTGGAAAAGGGACGGCGCGCCGGTAACTTTGAGGAATTCTGCGACTTTATTCGTCTGACTCAGGTCTTGGATATCCTGCACATGGCTGGTGGCGCACCATTTGAGCCGCTGGACTTACCAGTCCCCTCACGCCACCTCGACCGCGCGATGGCGAGCCTCACGTTATCCGACAAGGTATTTCCAGTCTCGCTGCTAGGCGCCCGCCGGCCAAAAGACGTGATGGAGATGGTTGCCATCTCACGCGGGCTGAAACTGGAAGACATGATGGACCGACCGATGGTCTATGGCGGGGTCAATACGAACTCACCACGCCAAATCGACGGCGCGATGGGCGAGGGCCTCATTGCGATGGCGGAGATGGGCCAGCCGGTTGTGGTGACACCCTTCACGCTGCTTGGCGCGATGGCGCCCGCAACGATAGCAGGCGCACTGACACTTCAAAATGCCGAGGCCTTGGCTGGAATTGCCCTCACCCAGGCGGTCAGACCAGGCACGCCCGTGGTCTATGGGGGCTTCACATCCAATGTCGATATGAAATCAGGGGCGCCCGCCTTCGGCACGCCGGAATACACCAAGGCTTGCCATGCAACTGGGCAACTGACAAGGCGCCACGGTGTTCCCTATCGGTCTTCGGGAACCAACGCCTCCAACTGCGTGGATGCACAGGCTGCTTATGAGAGTGAGATGTCGCTATGGGGCGCTGTCATGGGGCATGCCAATATCATCAATCATGCCGGCGGCTGGCTGGAAGGCGGACTTAGCGCTTCTTTCGAAAAGCTCATCGTCGATGCGGAAATGCTGCAAATGATGGCCTGTTACCTCGATCCTATCGCGGTTGATAGTGATGCGCTTGCGCTAGAGGCGATTGGCGAAGTCCCGCCCGGCGGCCATTTCTTCGGCGCGGCACACACCTTGGCGCGTTATGAAACTGCGTTCTATGAACCCTTGGTATCCGATTGGCGCAATTTCGAGACTTGGTCGGATGACGGTGCCAAAACAGCGACCGAGCGCGCCCATGGCATTTGGAAAGAGATGCTGGCAAACTATGAAGAGCCCGCGATGGAGCCTGCGATCAAAGAGGAGCTGATCGCTTTCGTCGCGCACCGCAAGGAGGATATTGCCGATAACCCAGAAGGGCTATGACCCAGCCCAAGGGAGATTAGCGGATGCCCAAACGCCTCGTCCTGCTTTTCGTTATGGCCTTTTTCGCTGCCAATTCAGCGACTGCGGAAGGCCTGAAAAGCGATGAAGAGGCGATTATCATTCCAACAGCCGCGTGGCTTTCGAAAGATGGGCTTTCGTGGCAAATCCCTTTGCACCTTTGGGTGTTCGAGCCTGAAGAAGACTCCTTAACTCGAAACGCAATATTAGATGGTCTCGCAAACCTGTTGGAGCTTTCTGGAGGGCGAGCGAGTGAATCCGAAATCTTCCGCGAGCGTGCAAGGCCGTTCTTGCAAGACAACGAACGCGGCAAAGCACTCGATTTGAAAGTCGGCGATTACCGTGTGCCCATGCCTGAAACTGGCGCCAACGGGCGTGCTGAAGCGGTTGTAAGCCTGCCGAGTGAAGATTTCGACGCACGTAACGGCCCCTCTAGCATCCCCGTTCGTGCGATCTTAAAACGGGGCGACAGCAGAGCATTCGAAGGAAAAGTCCATTTCGTAGGTCCGGAAGGCCTTTCGGTCATCTCCGATATCGATGACACCATAAAGATTTCGCACGTGGTGGATAAGCGGCTGCTATTGGAGCGGACCTTCTTAAAACCCTTTGAAGAAGCGCCGGGGATGGCGGAACTCTATCGTGACTGGGCGAACTCCGGGGCTGCATTTCACTACCTCTCATCCTCGCCCTGGCAGCTTTACCCAGCTCTTTCAGACTTCATGGCTGTGGCCGGTTTTCCAGCGGGCTCATTTCATTTGCGCGGATTCAGATTGAAGGACGAAAGTTTCTTTAACCTCTTCAAATCCTCAATGAGATCAAAGCCGCCTGTAATCAAGGCGCTACTCGCACGCTATCCAGGACGGCGATTTATTCTGGTCGGAGATTCAGGCGAAGTCGACCCCGAGATCTATGGCGAGATAGCAAGACACCACCCAGGTCAAATCGCCCATATTTTCATCCGCCTTGTCACACGGGAGCACCGTGGATCTGCGCGAATGGAAAGGGCCTTCCATGGACTTCCAGACTCGCTGTGGAGCTTATTTGAGGAACCGAGTGTCCTGCCACATGATCTTGCCAAGCTAGTTGGAGACGAGTGACTTGCGCCGCAGCCAGTGGCGCAAATTGGTGGATAAGGTGCTGTCCGTCACCGCCTTTTCTTCTGAATTTTTAGATTTGTTAACGATAGTGTTTAAATCAAATGCAATACATTACTGCGAAACTTTCTCTAATTCCCGGTCCACGCCACTATCGTGAACCGGAAGAGTAGTTACTCGATGAAGAACCGGTGGCGGCTCCCCCCGCCGTCACCGGCCATCGGCTTTGAGGCTTAAATGCAAGTTCACAACTGGGATATAGGCCATGGTGAAAGAGCTCACATCTACTGAAAGAGTACAAAAACCTGCGGGACTGCCGCCTAAAACGGATCAGTTTGAAGATCGCCGTCAATACCCGCGCGCCACGACTGTTATGCGCGGTCAACTTATCTGCGAAGATCGCAGGATTGACGGCATAGTCCTCGATGTATCGGTAAATGGGGTGAAAATTAAAGTCGAAGAGAATCTTGCGATTGGAACGGCGGTGAAGCTGTTTGTGGCCGGCTCCGTCTATTTCGGAGGTCAAATCGCTTGGTGCCAAGGCGATGCGGTTGGGGTTCGATTCGAAAACCACCCCACAAAGATCGCTCAGATTATGGCTGCCTTCTTGCCGATAGGGTGCTTAGACCACCTTGGAACCGCCTAGATTTTATCGCCGACTGGGTCGCAATCCATTCGCTCCGTCAATTGATCCTCAGGCAGAGCTAATGCCATTTCACTTGGGTCTAGGCCTGTTACCGGATGGCGCCAATCAGGCGCAATTTCCTCCAGCGGCCTAACGACGAAGGCACGTTCTGCCAGACGTGGGTGCGGCAAGACGGGCCAAGCCCCCTTCTCACTCACGAGATCCCCCTCTTCACTCACGAGATTATTGTAGGCGAGCAAATCGAGATCGATGCACCTTGGCGCGTTGGGAACACTGCGAACACGGCCGAAGTCTGCCTCGACATCATGCAATAGCTGTAAGAGCTCGCCGGGTCCAAGTTTCGTCTCGAGCGCTATTACACCGTTCACAAACCACGGCTGATCGGAGCGAGGAACAGGCGCGCTGCGATACCACGACGATCGGAGAAGCATTTTAAGGCCACGCTCTTCGAGTGCTTTCAGCGCTGCCTCTAGCGTCTCTCTCGGTGTCCCATGGCGCGGCGACGCTAGGTTGGCACCCATTGCGATTAGGATCATAGTACGAGTCTCTTTAATAGTTGTGCCGCCGGGAATTATTTTTTGTGTCAGCCATTTAGCCCGAACGTAAGGGCTGGCCAAGGCGATAATTTAGTGGCAATTAAGCGCAACTCACTTCCAATTGATGACTATTCGTTACAGCTTTCAGATTTAAGGATTGATAGATGTCTCAGATTAAATTTTACCCGAACGAGAAGGTCGCCGTATTTATCGACGGCGCCAACCTTTATGCGACCGCGCGCGCATTGGGATTCGATATCGATTACAAACGCTTGCAGACTTATTTCTCGAGCAAATGTAACCTTGTCCGCTCATACTACTATACCGCCTTGATCGAAGATCAAGAGTATTCCCCAATCCGCCCGCTCGTCGATTGGCTGGATTACAACGGCTATACGATGGTGACCAAACCGACGAAGGAATTCACCGATGCCACGGGCCGCCGCAAGATCAAGGGGAATATGGACATCGAATTGGCTATCGATGTTATGGAGATGGCCAATAACATTGAGCACATCATCATTTTCTCGGGCGATGGCGACTTCCGTCGGCTCGTCGAAGCGGTGCAGCGCAAAGGCGTGCGGGTCACAGTCATTTCGACGCTGCGTTCCCAGCCTTCCATGATCGCCGATGAGTTACGCCGCCAAGCAGATGTCTTTGTCGATTTGGAGACAATGAGAAGCGAGGTCGCTCGAGCCCATTCTGCCACCCCGCCCCGTCCCATTCGCCCGGAATCTGGAGTGGTCGCGGCGAGTTCCGACGATGATGACGGTTATGACGACCCTGAGGACGATGGCGACGACCTCGAAGAAGGAGTCGATTTCGAAGACGACGACGACTACGACGACGAAGACGATTACGAGGATTTTGAAGAGGGCGAAGACGAGGCCGAGGGCAACAAATAATATCGGCTGGCAGCGGGACGAGAGGCGTGGTGCATTTTGTTGAGGTAAACGAGGTTCAAGCACCAGACCATAATTGCGCCCTTTGTCCCCGCTTAAAGGATTTCCGCGAGGCGAACAAAGCAGCGTATCCTGGCTTTTTCAATGCGCCCGTCCCCTCATTTGGTTCTTTAAACGCACGCCTGCTGATTGTCGGACTTGCCCCTGGTTTGAAAGGGGCAAACCAGACGGGCCGACCCTTTACAGGCGATTACGCAGGCGATCTTCTCTACGACACCTTGGTTGATTTCGGTTTTGCCGAGGGGACTTACGACAAGCGGCCCGATGACGGTCTTGCGCTGTTGGATTGTCGCATAACCAATGCTGTGCGCTGCGTGCCGCCTGAAAACAAACCCATTGGGGCTGAGGTACGCAATTGTGCCCCCTTCTTAATCGCGGATCTGGGGGCGATGGCTAATCTTGAAATTATTCTTTCGCTAGGCAGCCTCTCCCACGGCGCTGTGCTTTCCGCTTTGGGTTATAAGAAAAGCGCCTACCGCTTCGCACACGAGGCCTTTCACGAGCTGCCCAGCGGCCTCACATTAGCAAACAGTTATCATTGCTCACGCTACAACACCAACACGCGCCGCCTAACAACGGAAATGTTCCGTGCCGTCTTCCAAAAGCTCCGCGACCGGCTAGAGAGCGATGAGGTCACATAAGTATGATTCGGTGAATTGTGACCTCGGCTTATTTTCCATCTATGGAGCTTTCAATTAAGATCCCATAATGAAGTCACCTTTTCGTCCCAAGGAACAGTATTGACTATGACCGACCGTCCTCCCCTTCCCCCTTTTAATGCCGAAACAGCAGCACAAAAGGCCCGCATGGCGGAAGACGCCTGGAACAGCCGTGATCCGGCCAGAGTGGCTATGGCTTATACGGTGGACAGCAAATGGCGTAATCGCGCGGAATTCCTCGAAGGCCGTGATGAGATCCAAGCCTTTCTTGAAAGAAAGTGGGCGCGCGAGCTTGAGTATCGGCTCATCAAGGAAGTATGGACTTACGCGGAAAACCGCATTGCCGTGCGCTTCGCTTACGAGTGGCGTGATGACAGCGGCCACTGGTTCCGCTCCTACGGCAACGAAAACTGGGAATTCGACGAGCATGGCTTGATGCGCCGCCGTATCGCCAGCATCAACGATCACCCAATCGAAGAAAGCGAGCGGAAGTTCCACTGGCCCCAAGGGCGCCGGCCGGATGATCATCCAGGTCTTACGGAGCTCGGCCTATAAAGCTTTTAGCTCAAGACCTGCGAAAGAAAACGGCGGCGCATTTTTGGCGCCGCCAATTTTCTTTAATCAGGATCTAAATTTGCTCATTTAATTCGATCTTGTAGCCGTCAGGATCTTCGATAAAGGCGATGTTGCGCGTCGCGTGTTTCATTGGCCCTGGCGGACGCGTAATTTTCACCCCTTGCGTCTCGAACCGGGCGCAGGCTTCATAGACGTCTGGAACCTGGATCGCTAAGTGGCCCCAGGCATTTCCTTTGTCATAGGCCTCGCCTTGGTCCCAATTACTGGTCAACTCGATGCTGGGGGAAATTCCCTCCGGCCCAAATCCGATAAAGGTATTCGTAAACCTGCCGTCAGGGTAATCGGTGCGGCGCAAAATCTGCATGCCTAGAATTCGGACGTAAAAGTCGAGTGACTTCTCCAGATCGGTCACACGGATCATCGTATGATCGATTTTGTACCCGTTACCGGGTTTTGTTTCATCGCTCACTCTATCCTCCTCTTTCAAGGCAGAAATGCAGATACCTTTGATGCGGCTTTAGCCAAAAACAGCCTCCTCGACCAACTCCTGAAACTTGCGCACAGAATCTTCCCAGTATGGTGATAGGACCCCGCCGTCATCGGCTATGGGTGAGGCTCTCCCTTCCTGCAAGCGCTCGCACATTGCATGGTCTTCTCTATGGACCTTGGTCCAAAGCTTTATGAGAGACGCCACCTCTGCCTCCCCGGGTCTATCTCCCAGGCTATAGATCACTCTGCGTTGACGGGTAAGGTTGGGTGCAACCGGTATGTTCTCATAAACACCAATTTGGTCAGGTTCGTAAAAGCCGAGTGCAAAATTCGGAAAGAGCGTTAGATATCGCGAGCTAACGGAGAGTGCCTCGGCATCCCCAGTTGTGCTTGCCCCAGTTGCGCTTGCAAGATTAACGCGACTTCCCAGGCAATGCCCATCCACAATCGTCTCGTGCGCCAAAAGCGGTTGTTGCGTCGTCTCCTTGTGAACGAACTGGACATGGTAAGGTTCGATGAAATTCTCCATCAAAAGCTTCCAGTTGGCTCGAACCTCGCCCAATTCAATCGTCGCAACCGGCTTCAATTTGCGTAGGTCGACACCTGCCATGCGCTTTATGAGGGAGGCCGCAAAGTCCTCAAAAGGCGGCGCCTTTGCGTCAAGATTTACAAAGACCCAATCATGCCATTGCGCCATTCGTACTTGCACCAAACCGTGCGCCTTGGCATCGAACCCTTCAGGTATCGCACCGCTATCGTGGCCAGCAAAGTAAGGCATCGTCCTTAAGGCGCCGTCTAATCCATAAACCCAAGCATGATAGGGGCAACGGATGAAGCGCCCCAAATTACCGGGCTCTCCGACCAATTTTAAACAACGGTGACGGCATACGTTATGAAAGGCACGGATTTGGTCATCCTTCCCACGGATGAGAACCAGCGGCCGTCCCGCGACCCAAACGGGAATGGCGTCTCCTACCTTTGTCAGCTCATGCGCGAAGCCCGCGAAGACCCACGCTGGGGGAAACAACCTTTCGCGCTCCAGGCGCCAGAATGCCTCACTTGTATAGGAGGCAGCAGGCAAACCATGGCAGATGACACCAGCCGCGTGAAAGCTGTCTGATTCAGCACCGCTAAACACACAGCTTGAAGCAAGATCATCTTCATGCAGCATTCGTCGGTCCTCCGAAATCGGACACGCTCCAACGCTAGCATCTGCATATAGAAAAGATCGAATGCTTAATTTTCATATTCCATGAGAAAATCTCATGACTATGTTCTCTTGTTGAAGACCCTCATGCCACACCGCATTCACGTTTTATCCAATTTGAAAATTGGCGCGCTGCCGGATTTATAAGACGGTCCGCTGGAACCACGAGATGATAGGAATAGCTTTCGAGCGTGAGATCAAAGGGCAGGACGAGCTGGCCCGCGCCAAGCTCATCTTTTATCAAGGAGGGCGTTACAAGGGCCACACCCTCGCCCTCAAGTGCCGCTTGCTGGCGAACGTTAGTGTCCTCGTAAAATTCGTTTCTGGCAGCGCACAATTTTGGGATGCCCGCCAACGTCAACCATTCCCGCCAACAGACATCATCACTCTCATGAAGTAGGACGTGCGATATGAGATCCGATGGCTGAAAAAGCGCATTTTCTCCTTTTAAAAACCCCGGATGACAGGCCGGTGTTAGGCCACCAATGCGGAGATCCGTTGAATTTTCAGGTGAAGTATCCCGGCTATACCATTCTATTGAAATGTGAAGATTAGGATCTGAAAAATCGCCGGGCGCATTACTATGCTGGAAATGAAGGTCGAAACCAGGGTGACGTTGCCAAAATTCGACAAGCCGGGGGGCTAGCCATTTCAACGCGAAGTGCGATCTGATTTGAACCCCCACCGGGCGAGTGCGTTGTGTCTCACGAACTTCATCCAAAGCAAGTCGCAAAAGGTTCATCGCCTCACCAACATCGCGAAAAAGTCTTTCGCCATCCGCGCTCGGCACGACTCCCGATGTACTTCGATCCAGGAGCTTTAGCCCAAGATCATCTTCCAAGTTCCGCAGCTGGTGGCTAACTGCCGATTGAGTCACCCCCAGCTCTGATGCGGCCCGCGTGAAACTTCGATGGCGAATTACGGTTTCGAAGGCCAGCAAGGCCTTGAGCGGCATGGTCATCCGCATTCCCCTAATTATGAGAATGCTTCATACTATAGCCTGGTCAAGGATGATGCCCAATAGCAAACGAACCGCTGCAAGCTCGGCACGTTCGCTTAGCTTTTGTCGCGAAGAAGTCTCGCTTTTTGGCGCTGCCAATCGCGTTCCTTGGTGGTTTCGCGCTTATCCACTTTACGCTTGCCGCGTGCCAGGCCGAAAAGCAGCTTCGCTAGTCCGCGCGGATTGAAATAGATCTCAAGCGGGATCAGCGTGTAACCTTGCCGCTTTAAAAGGCCCGAGAGCTTTTCGGCCTCACGCCGGTGGACCAGCAGCTTACGGCGGCGGCGAGGCTCGTGGTTAAAGCGGTTGGCTGCCTCGTATTCAGGAATGTGGCACCCTTGTAAATAAAGATCGCCTTTAACCTCGATCACGAAAGCCTCAGCGATCGATCCACGTCCTTGGCGCAAGGATTTGACCTCCGTCCCGGTCAAGATCATCCCGGCCTCGATCGTTTCCTCAATGAAATAATCGTGGCGCGCGCGTCTGTTTTGCGCGACGCGTTTGCGTTCCTCCTCCGCCATATGATTTAAGCCTTTGGGGCTCCCCTCTCCTTAATTGAGAAGCCCGGCGGAAATCATGGCCGTGCGAATGCTGTCTTCGTTTGCCGCACTAATCGGGACGACCGGCAAGCGCATCTCGTTCTCACAGCGCCCAAGGATGCTTACCGCATACTTTATCCCTGCGGGGCTATTTTCCTGGAACAGTGCATCGTGCAAAGGAAAGAGCCGGTCATTGATTTCCGAAACGGTTGCTAAATCGCCGGCTTTCCACGCGTTGTGCAGATCAGCGCAAAGCCTGGGTGCAACGTTGGCTGTGACAGAAATGCATCCAACCCCGCCTTGGGCGAGGAAGGGAACCACCGTCGCATCTTCGCCAGAAAGCTGGATGAAACCTTCCGCATTCGCCCCAACCTCAAGGCGCGTTGCCACAGGGCGCGTCAAATCCGCTGTTGCGTCCTTCACACCGATAACATTCGCAAGCGCTGCAAGTCGGCCCATGGTTTCAACTGAGATATCGGAGACTGTGCGACCCGGAACGTTATAGACAACGATTGGAATATCGACGGCGTCGTGAATAGCCTTGAAGTGCTGATAAATACCCTCTTGCGTCGGCTTATTATAATAAGGTGCAACGATGAGTGCGGCGTCGGCCCCAACCTGCTTTGCATGGTGGGTAAGTTGTATCGCCTCATCCGTCGAGTTCGACCCCGTGCCAGCAACGACTGGTACACGGCCTGCGGCAGCCTCAATACAAAGCGCCGTCACCCGCATATCCTCTTCATGCGATAGCGTCGCCGATTCCCCCGTGGTGCCGCAAGGGACCAAGCCATGCGTGCCCTCGCTTATCTGCCACTCGACAAAAGCCTGAAAGGCCTCTTCAGCCACTTTCCCACCCTTGAAGGGCGTAATTAAAGCGGGGAGCGAGCCGTGAAGATCTGGGCCGGACATAATAAACCTCTTGGATGCTTAAAGATAAAAGTACTCTGCTTTCTCTAATCAGCGGTCAAGCTTTGAGAGTGGCGCGAAAATAACCCTTGGGCGGCCTGCCGGCAAGGCTCACGCGACTAAAATCTCTTATGAGAATTTACAACTTAACTTGCGTAAATTCGAGTGACCTGTAACCATACGGGGTAATTTGGGCTTGGATTCGGGGACTTGGCTACTTTGCAGATGGATTAGAAACCATCCGAACTAAGCGACAAATAGTTTAGAGGGTGCGCATGCAGTTAAGAGACGTCATTGGTTCACTTGCCGTGATGCCTCGAATAGTAATGCTTTCCCTCATATTCCTCTCAATAGGAACAGTTGCAGCCAGCAGCGTCCCCGATCCTTCCATACCTCGTGCGAAACCCCCGCCACCTTCCGCAAGTGAACAGCCCTATCTCTCGCGCGGGCTCACCGGGGCGGAAAAAGCCCTAAAATTGGCGATTAAGGAAGCTCTTGCCGGACGGCATGATAAGGCAGAACGTCTTATGCCTCATGGGTGGGACCTGGGCCGGGAAGTCGTAGATTGGTTGCGCTATATCGACCCCAATGTAGATGTGACCTTTGCGGAAATTGAGAGCTTCCTTTCTACCCATGGGCATTGGCCGCGAACCGCTAGGCTCAGGCGCAATGCTGAAGCAACGCTGCCCTTGAATGCAGAGGCTGGATTGAGCGATGCAGCCCGCATTGCCTGGTTCAAATCCTATCCTCCCCTTACCGGGCAAGGCGCGATGGCCCTTGCTGCAGCCTTTTATCGGCTGGGAAAAAACGATGAGGCGGATGCACTTTTAAGGAGCGCTTGGCACGACCTCCGTTTCGTCGCCGCTGAAGAAAAGACCTTTTTGAAGAGTTTCCCCGGTATTGTCAGTAAAGACGACCATTTTCAGCGCCTCGATCGGTTGCTCTATAACCGCGAACGCTCGACGGCAAAACGTCAAGCCAAGCGAATGGGAAACGATTATCGCGCGCTCGCAAATGCGAGGTTAGGGCTCGTTTTGCACCAACCCGGTGTTGATACATTAATCAAGCGCGTTCCAGGTGAACTCAGCGACGATACGGGCCTGCTTCACGAGCGTATCCAATGGCGCTATCGCAAAAGACGCCTGGATGGCGTGTTGGACCTTTTGGAGGGCGCGGCCAGCTCGAATATCGACCCAGCGCACCTTTGGCGGGTCCGCCGCTGGGCCGCGCGTAAATTGATCGCGGATAAAGCCTATGAGCCAGCCTATGAGGCGATAGCCACGCACGGTGTCCAAAATGGGCTTGGTCTTGCAGAAGGCGAGTGGCTCGCCGGTTGGATCGCCCTTTTCTACCTAAAAGACCCTGACCGTGCGATCACACATTTTAAGGCCTTGCATGATATGTCGAGCTCGCCCATTTCGCGGGCGCGCGGCGCCTTTTGGACGGCGGAGGCAGCTAGGCTCAAGGGTGATTTTAGGCTTGAAAAGCTTTGGACGGATCGCGCTGCACGCTATGTCACCACCTTCTATGGTCAAGCCGCAGCCAGGCGCCTTGATATTTTCGTACCACCAGTGGATGGCAAGGCGCCAAGTGCTGCCGAGAAAAAGGCATTTGCCGCAACTGATTTGGCGCGCATCGCAGCACTTTTGCTCAGACTCGACGAGAAG
>CAXMNO010000135.1:0-4427 GCA_964194655.1 uncultured Acidimicrobiia bacterium | reverse complement strand
ATATCGATGACTGTGACTTCAATGTTCTCGTTAATGATAACGGATTCGCCGATCTTTCTTGTTAGATAAAGCATGGGCCGACGTGCTTCCCCCGGACGTTACAGGCCGCAACTAGGAATCTATTGCCTACAATTAAACCTTTTTTACTCAATTTTAACAAGCTTGGCTTGATAGTGTTCTTTGATTTTTAGCCGCGCGTGCGGTTGAAGACCTCCAAAATGCGGAGTGGGTGATGGAAGGTCAAGGCGGCATTTTAGGAATTATAAGCAAGCGGATGCAGTGGCTCGGCCAGAGGCATGGCGTGGTCGCTAAGAATATCGCGAATTCTGATACGCCCAACTATATTCCTAAAGATCTCACGGAATCGAGCTTCCGCGCGGCTTTGCGTAGGGAAACACCGCGCGCAGAGCCACTTAGAACGCATCAAGCTCATCTTCTTTCCGAAGGTTCCGCAAGGACCGCGAAAGAAACTGAGCAATCGGATATTTATGAAGTATCCCCGTCGGGAAACGCTGTCATTCTAGAGCAAGAGCTGGTCAAAATGAACGAGGTCCAAGCGCAGCATTCCTTGATGGTCAATCTCTATCGCAAACATATCGAGATGATGAAGCTCGCGATTCGCGGACCGCGCTAATCAGTGCTCTTCTCGCTATGTAAAAAGAAAGGTTAGACCTTGGATCTAGGAAAATCCTTTTTTGTTTCAGCCTCAGGCTTGCGCGCGCAGGCAACGCGTCTTCGCGTTATTGCTGAGAACATTGCAAACTCCTCCTCCACGGCACAAAGCCCGGGGGGCGAGCCCTATCGCCGCCGGCTCGTTTCATTCGGCAATATTCTTGATCGCGCACTGGGCGTTGAAAAAGTTCAAGTCACCAACGTTTTCACCGATCCGGGGGATTTTGGCCGCCGCTTGGATCCGGGGCACCCAGCCGCCGATCAAGATGGTTACGTTCTAACGCCAAATGTGAACACCTTGGTCGAGATGTCGGACATGCGTGAGGCCCAGCGCAGTTACGAGGCGAACTTGAAGGCGATTCAAGCCGCGCGTTCCATGCTACGCGAGACGGTTCAGATTTTGCGCAGTTAAGCCGCGCAAGACCTTTGGGAGAGCCAAGTAGGCTCTTTACAAGCAAAACCAGGAAGGTTGGATACTTTCGCAGCGGTCTTGGCCGTTCATTCTTTACTGGAGTTGCATAATGCCAACGAATATTTCCAACGCCGTTCAAGCTTACGATGCAGCCCTTCGCAATGGTACATCGACTGGATTGGAAGCGCGCGACAAGCCAGCAGGCGTCAATTTCGGAGACTTCCTCAAAGAAGCTACAGAGAATGTCGTCGAAACTTTACAACAGACCGAAGTCCAAACGCTAAAGGCCGCAACCGGTAGCGCGAACCTCGATGAAGTCATCGTGGCCGTGACCCAGGCGGAGATGACGTTAAGCACGGTGGTCTCAATCCGCGATAAGGTAATTCAGGCGTACCAGGAAATCATTCGTATGCCGATTTAGAGCACTTTCAGTAAAAGTGTGCGCGGTTTTGCGTCCGGAAAGTGCGTAATAATAAGAGCCTAGAGCGATTTTCATGATCGAGGGATCATTAAAAGTGCTCTAGGAGAACGCCTGCTTATCCGGGTGGGGTCCCCTAAAACGGGGAATGGCGGTAAGGAAGGCTTAGTGCGGTGAACGAAGTAGAGGCGATGGAAATAGGCCGCGAGGCCATGTGGGTTATGCTGAAGATTAGCAGCCCGATTTTGGCGATCGGTCTTTCTGTCGGTGTTATCGTTGCTCTCTTTCAGGCACTTACCTCCTTACAGGAAATGACCTTGACCTTCGTTCCGAAGATTGTGGTGATGTTCATCAGTATCGTGTTTTTCCTCCCCTTCATTTACGGAACGCTCTCGACCTTCACACTATTATTATTCGACCGCATTCAAGGGCTCGGATAGTGCTGCTTGAGCTTGCCTCGACTGAAATTTATTCCTTTTTGTTGATCTTCGTGCGCGTCGGGGCGGCGCTTTTGATCATGCCGACGTTTAGCGAGCCCTTCATCAATACGCGCATAAGACTTGGCATTGCGCTTCTCCTCACATTGGTCGTAACGCCTGTTATCAGTCCCGGTTTACCGCCACTCAAAGATGATGCGATATCCATATTGTTGCTGCTTTTGGGCGAGAGTTTTATCGGCTTCTTCCTTGGCACAGTGGCGCGCATTATGATGTCTGCCCTGCAGACGGCGGGCATGTCGATTGCCATGATGATTGGTCTCGCCAATGCCCTAACGCAGGATCTAACAGCCGAACAACAAGGTTCTGTCTTAAGCTCTCTCCTCATGACCATCGGGCTTTTGGTGATTTTCGCCTTGAATCTGCACCACCTTCTGATTTTGGCAGTGGTCAACAGTTATCAGATCTTCATTCCGGGCGAGCCCATTTTGGTGGAGGACTTTGCTTTCACAGTTGCGCGCGTGGCCACCGAATCCTTCAAACTTGGCATTCAGTTGGCAGCGCCCTTCATCGGCTTGGGCTTGGTTTTTTATTCTGCCATGGGCATCATCAACCGCTTGATGCCCTCGATGCAGATATTCTTTGTGGCCATTCCCCTGCAAGTTGGTATGGGCTTGGCCTTGATGGCTCTTTCCTTGCCTGTGCTTTACGGCTGGTTCATCGAAGCCTTTGAAGCGCAGATGATGCAGTTTCTTGTGCCGTGATTGCTTTTTGACCAGAGGCCCGGATGGCTGAAGAATCAGATCAAGAAAAAACTGAAGACCCGACAGAACGAAAACTGTCGAAGGCCCGCGAAAAAGGCCAGGTCGCACGATCGCAAGAAGTCTCAAGCTGGTTTGGGATTTTGGCGTTAGCGATCATCATCACCTTCTTTCTTCCTGGCACCTATACGTCTTATGGAAAGTTTCTGACTTCGCTCTTGGAAAACGCGCATGCGATGCGGGTCGACATTGCCTCGCTGGGTGATTTAGCGATCACGCTTCTCTGGGGTGTGATACTTGCCTTGGGGGTACCTGCAATCTTCTTGATGATAGGCTCGGTCCTAGCGGGGATAATCCAGACGGGCGGCTTTATTTTCTCCTTGGACCCGATAAAGCCGGAGCTTTCCAAAATCGGATTTAAGCGAGGCCTCAAAAAGATCTTCTCCAGCAATTCCGTCGCCGATTTCGTAAAAGGCATCCTCAAGATTTCGGTCGTGGCGGCCATTGTTCTCTATGTCCTGTGGCCGGATCGCGACCGGATCGTTTCGCTGATTAGCCTTGAGACAGCCCTTATGGCGGATGCCATTCGTATCGCCATCTTAAAGGTGGTGATCGCCGTTTTGGTGGTTATGACCGTGATCGCGATCGCAGATGTTGTCTACCAGCGCTATAGCCACAGAAAACAACATCGCATGACCAAGCAGGAGATAAAGGACGAGCACAAGGAAACCGAAGGCGATCCGCAGATTAAAAACCGCCTGCGCCGCATTCGAATCGAGCGGGCACGGCAGAGGATCATGGCGGCGGTGCCCAAGGCAGATGTTGTGGTGACGAACCCAACCCACTTTTCGGTGGCCTTGCAATATGACCAATCAACGATGGAAGCGCCTAGACTTGTCGCCAAGGGTGCCGATGTCTTAGCCTTTAAAATCCGCGCTCTTGCCAAGGAACATAAGGTCCCGATCGTAGAAAATCCGCCTTTGGCGCGCGCGCTATATAGCGGTGTTGAAATCGACCAAGAGGTGCCACCTGATCACTATAAGGCTGTGGCGGAGCTGATTGGTTACGTTATGCGGCTGCACGGTAAACTCCGAAGTGAGAAAGAGCGCGAAAAGCAGGCGCAAGAACTAAGGCGCAAGCGATCTGCCAAGAAAACATAGAATATTCACTAAAAGCGTGGAGAGAGATAAACTAGCAGCGAAGTTCTGGGGGGCTGGAGAATGGAAACGAAACCGACCGTCTTGATGTCCCGGGCCGTGGTGAGGGGGGATAGACCTTGAACTGGTTGGCACTAGTCGGAGCCTTTGCACTGGGCGGCGGACTTATTTTCGCTCTGTGCACCTATTTCTATCGCCGCAATTCGGCGCTACGGGCTTCTGTTTTCGAGGCGACCCCAAGTCCGCGCCAAGCTGTCGATGCCTCTGGCCGCACGCTCTATGTCAACAGTGCCTTTGCGGACTTCTTCGGTGAAACGGGCCGTCCCATGCCCGAGCTTCTCCTGGGAAGCATTGGGAATTGTGAGGAAAGTAAGGGGATTCTAGAAGGTCTGCTGGCTAGGGCTCGCGACGGACAATCGGGGCAAATCGAATTGCGCTTGCCGGCGAAAGGCGGGCTCGGCGGATTTGAGTGGTATAATGTCGTCGCCTTCCCAGTGCGCGAGCGTCCAGGCATTATTTACTGGGGGCTCGACGACATCACAGCGCGCCGCCAAGTCGAAGAGGTCGTGC
>CAXMNO010000134.1:0-3732 GCA_964194655.1 uncultured Acidimicrobiia bacterium | reverse complement strand
GGTTTGGCAGCGCGCCTCCCCAATCTGGGGCTGGTGCAAAAGCTTGGCGCAGGTGTCGAGACGATCGTTAGTGATCCAACTCTGCCATCGCATGTCCGCGTCGCCCGGCTGCGGCCAGATCCTTCCGCCCAGGAAATAGTCGAATACTGCTTGCTTTATGTGTTAAGCGCCCAGCGGCACTTGCATTTCCACGCCGACAACCAAGCAGCGGGCCTTTGGAAACCCAAAGGGCCAAGGCCGAGCGCGGAAACCGCCGTCGGCATTTTGGGTCTAGGCTATATCGGCACGCGCACCGCCGATGCCTTCGCGCACCTTGGCTACCGGGTTCTGGGCTGGAGCCGCTCGCCCAAGGCCTTGGAAAATATCGATTGCCGCCATGGTGAAGAGGCGCTCCGCCCTCTGCTTAGTGAATGCGATTACGTTATTTCCATTCTTCCCTCCACGCCTCAGACGCGCGATCTTTTCAATGCAGAGACTTTTGCGGCCATGAAGGATGGTTCTTGGCTTATCAATGTTGGGCGTGGCGATTCAATCGTCGATGCGGACCTTTTAGCCGCGCTCGATGCAGGGAAATTGGCCGGTGCCGTGCTGGATGTATTCCGTGAAGAGCCCTTGGGTGAGCAGCATCCCTTTTGGCGCCACCCCAAAGTCACCATTACCCCGCATGTTTCCGGTTGGAACTTGGGCGGGGGCCTGAGCGATGTTCGGGAGAACTATAAGCGCCTGCAACAAGGCGACGCTCTCTTGTATGAAGTTGACCGGGTGAAGGGCTACTAACCTAGAGCGATTGAAGAACAGCATTTGACCCTGAACAAACTGCGGCGCTAATCTTTCACGCCCAATTGAATTTTGCAGTAATGGAGTTGCATTGCCATGGCGCTTTCCCTCGTTTCGCGAAAAAATAGCTGTACGGCCCAGGAATGGGAAATCAGGGTCAATCTGGCAGCCCTTTACCGGCTTTTCGCACACTATGGCTGGACGGATTTGACCTATACCCATATCTCGGCACGTATCCGGGATGAAGACGGGATGTATCTCATAAATCCCTACGGCCTGCTGTTCGATGAGGTTCGCGCCTCCGACCTCTTAAAAGTCGATTACGACGGCAAGGTCGTCGACGGCGACTATCCTTTCAATGCCGCCGGACACTTGATCCATACGGCAATTTTGAAGGCCCGCCCCGACGTGAACTTTGTACTGCACAGCCATACGCGCGCCGGTGTCGCCGTTTCCGCAATGGAAGCAGGGCTATTGCCGCTCAGTCAGCATGCAGGAACCGTCATGGGCCAAGTGACGTATCACGACTATCAAGACGTGACTGAGGCCGCCGATGAATGCGATTTTCTCGCGCGTGATATTGAAGATAAGAACTTGATGATCATGCGTAATCACGGCCTGCTGGCTTGCGGTCGAACGGCGGCGGAGGCTTTCATTTATCACTATTATCTGGAGATGGCCTGTAAAATTCAGGTCGATGTCCTATCCAGTGGCGTGAAAACGGTTGAGCCGCCTGAGGCTGCGATTAAAAGCCTTTCCAAATGGGGTGAGCAACGTGCGGAGCCTTGGGGAGAACAAGAATGGCCAGCCCTTATCCGCATGTTGGAGCGCAAAGACCCTAGCTACCGCGATTGACGGCACCTTAGAGCATTTCCACCACGACTTTTGGCCAAATTCCGGGCCAGTTTTTAGCCGTCATTCGCTTGCGATAGCTCTCGGCGTGGTGGCGTCCTGCAGGCGTGGGGCCGGACTTCAGCGCAAAGAGGTCGTGGAGACCAAAGGGCGCGATCACAGTTAGGCTATCGTCGTCTCCAAGACGTAGGGCCACGGCCGTGGCCGTTTCCAGCCAGTGGTTCAAGGCTTCCTTAGTATCGCGGTAAGGCCGCCCGGCAGTTCCATTGTTTTTCAGATGCATACGCGCTTGATTGCGAGCTTCCCAGGGGAGGCCAGGCATAAGCCGTGCGAGGGCCTCTTCCAACCGTGCCTCACGCTCGCTGCTCCGATCTAGCGGATCGTGGAAGAGCAGATCGATGTCTGGAAGAGGCGTCGGCTCCACGTAGCGGTGGGCCGCATCCCAAACCATGGAGCGCACAAAACCTGCGCCAATCGCCCAGTCGGGCAAGGAAAGCTCTCTTGCAGCCCTTAGCACTTCCATGCGCCAAGGATCAGCCAGGGCCATCGCCTTTAGGCGATCTTCCGGGCTAAAGCGGCGCCGGGAATCACAAACCATGGTACTGCTTTAGCCAGGCCACAAAGCGCGGCATGCCCTCGTCGATGGTCGTTTTCGGGTTGTAGCCGAAATCGCGGCGGCTGGCTTCGATATCGGCATAGGTCTCAACCACATCGCCGGGCTGCATCGGCTTCAATAGCTTTTTTGCCTGACACCTGCAGGCCTTCTCGATCACCTGAATGAAGTGTTCCAGCGTCTCCGCCCTATTATTGCCGATGTTATAGATACGGTGAGGCGGCTTATCACTGGATGGGGGGTGCGCCAAGACGCCCTTGATCCCTGCGATAACATCATCGATCCAGGTGAAGTCGCGCCGCATCTTCCCGTGATTGAAAACCTCGATCTCGCGGCCCTCAAGAATTGCCTTGGCGAAATGGTAATAGGCCATGTCCGGCCGACCCCAGGGACCATAGACCGTGAAAAAGCGCAAACCTGTCAGCGGCAAACCGTAAAGCCTGGCATATGTGCCCGCCATAAGTTCGCCCGCCCTTTTCGTCGCGGCATAGAGGGATACCGGGTCATCGACCCTATCCCCCACCGAGAAAGGCACCTTGGAATTCGCGCCATAAACGGAGGAGGAGGAAGCATAGACCAAGTGCTTCAATCGCGGCCAAAGGCGCCCCGCTTCCAGAATGGAAAGCTGGCCCGTGACATTGGCATCGACATAGGAAAAGGGCGCTTCCAGCGAGTAACGCACGCCTGCTTGGGCGGCTAAGTGAATGACCTCCGTGATGTCCTGGTTATCGGCTGCCAAGGCTGCCACCGCTTCAGGTTCCGAGAGATCAATACGTTGAAAACGAAAACGATTGCGCCCCTCTAGCCTTTTCAGCCGCGCTGCTTTCAAGGCCGGGTCGTAGTAGCTATTGAGAGAATCGACGCCGAGCACGTCACACCCCTCTGCCAGAAGCGCTTCTGTCAGGTGGTAGCCGATAAATCCGGCAGCTCCGGTCACGAGCAGCGTCATGAAATTCCAGTCCCAAATGGCATCTTGAGAGGCAAGTCTAGCCGATTCGTATATATGCGGCATTAATCAAGTGTCGAATTTCATTCCAATTTTGGCCTTCTTCGCCTTGACAGCCCTCCCCATCAGCGCTTCTCTTCATTGTGGTTAAATTCTGTTAGGGTCGATCCTCCCGCGAAAAAGGGTCCGCGGTGATTTGAGGGGCAGCTTGCTCCGCGTCAACAAAAGCTAAAGAGCCGTTCCCTGGTGGAGCCCCTCGACAAGAGATTTCGCAAGTCCGAAGCGGGCGAGCGATCGGTCGAAATGATGTTTGAGGAGCACTAGGCGATGCCACGTGATAGCAAAAATCCGGAAACCCTAGTCCTTCATGCAGGCTATCGATCCGATCCGGCAACAGGCGCTGTTGCGGTTCCGATTTATCAGACGACCTCCTACCAGTTCGAAAGCACCCAGCAGGCAGCCGATCTCTTCGCGCTGAAGGAGATGGGGAACGTCTATACCCGCATTATGAACCCCACCTGCGATGTGCTTGAACGCCGGATGG
>CAXMNO010000133.1:0-4414 GCA_964194655.1 uncultured Acidimicrobiia bacterium | reverse complement strand
TTTCTGACCCAACCAGCCCCTAGGCCGGAGCGGCTTATCGCGGGTGACCCACGCGGCTTTATGAGTGAAATACTGGTTGGCTTGACGAGAGATGAAACGCCCTACAACGCCGACGCTTTAGAGGTCTATCTACAAGCATCGACGACGCCTGAGGCTATTGTTGCGATGTGCGAGTGCTTTCGCGCCGGACTTGCTTGCGATCTTCCCGACGATGAAGCGGATCGTGCCGCAGGCCGCAAAATTGAATGCCCGACACTCGTCTTTTGGGGCGACGAAGGTGTCGTCGGCCGTCACTTCGACATACGCGCGATTTGGCAGCGTTGGGCAACAAAGCTGACCTTCGCGCCAATACCCTGCGGCCACTTCATCCCTGAAGAGGCACCGGATCTGGCAAGCGAAGCCTTACTTCGCTTCTTCGAAGTTTAGTGACCTAGAGCCCGTTTAATGATTTCCGAACCATCAAACGTGCTCTAGGTCATTGTTGTCACGCGCTTTCCGGGCGCAAAACCGCACACACTTTTGCTGAAAGCGCTCTAGCACCCCTGAGAAACCTCAGAGGACTCTATCGAATGACCCCCTCATGCGATATATGCAGTTCGTTGAACTGCGCATAGCTTTCGGAGAAATGCAGCGGGACCGGATCTTTCATTGTGCTGGTGCCGCTCCCCATTTCAGCCACTGTGTACTCAAAACCGTTGGGCAGGACGATCTGGGCGCGATGCTCAGCACCTGTCACAGGGTTTTTGATCGGCTCGGCGCGAGATTCGATGAGCCCCGGCACGATTGCGCTTGCCGTACGACTCTCGATATCCGCATAAAGTTCGATCGGTGCGATAATCGGGTCGAACACTGTCGTCGACATCGCATTGTAAACGGCCCAATGGGTTTTTAGCTCATCTGTATCTTCATTGTAGACGATATGCCGAATAGCTTCGCGCTGCGCGTCGTTTGTCCCCTCGTCAATGACGAGTTGCTGGGTGCCATTGCCTTGATGAACGGCCCCTGGAAAGAACCCAAACATGCAAAAGACTGTTCCGTCTAGGTTGGTGTCCCCATAGCTGCCTTCATCGACCCGGGCAAAGACCACGTACTCGCAGCTTCCATTGGTTGGCAGCGCGTTGAACTGACAAGGGCACCCATAGGCGCAGTTGCAGTTCCCATATTCCATGCCTTTTAAAAGAAACGGTGTTTGTGCCATCTTCAAACCTCCACATCACAGTTTATGAGCGAGGTGGCCCAAGACGAGCACCGGATAAGACCGAATTTGTAGGTGTTTCTTAGGCCCAGACGTACCGTGGAGATGAAGTTAAGCCATTCGTGAAATATCAACAAGGTGGTTCATCCTGGTAAGTCGCGCCCGAACGGCGAATGTGATAGAAAAACAGAGCTCGGATAGCATAAACATCGGAAATTAAAGAGCATGACCAACGACGAGGTCTTTGAGCTTGTCCAGTGGATCGTTGCTAGAGGCCTGGAGGGTTGCCACGAAACCAGGCTTTTGGAAGGTATTTGCGAACGGCTGAAAGATGCAGGAATGCCGCTTTTGCGGGTCAATATTGCACAGCCAACACTACATCCGGTGATCGGCGGTCACCTCTTCATTTGGCAGCGCGACGGTGGCGCCGCTAAGCAGGAAGACTGGCAACGCAATGTCGCAGCAGCCGGTGAAGGCTATTCGAA
The DNA here is from genome assembly GCA_964194655.1 of uncultured Acidimicrobiia bacterium. Classification (GTDB taxonomy): domain Bacteria; phylum Pseudomonadota; class Alphaproteobacteria; order Kiloniellales; family Kiloniellaceae; genus JAJFGK01. The sequence goes on along the minus strand of CAXMNO010000133.1, from coordinate 2,734 downwards.
AACACCATTTGAACACATGATGACGAGCGGCACGCACTACCTCAGATGCCACATAGCTTCAGGCGAAGGTTGTGAAGATTTCCCGATGCTGGAGCACTTTCGCACCACCGGCGCCACAGACTACCTCGCACTTCAGAGCGATTTTGGTGAAAGCCACGCTCTTGGACCCGCGCGTTATGTCCTCACCTCATGGTTGGCCGACGCAGCTAAAGGCTTCGAAGCAGCACAAATCGAGATCATCGAGCAGCTTGCCCCAACTCTTGCCTTGGCGGTTAAAAGCAGTTCCACCTACCGCATTGCCAGCAGTGTGATTGAAACCTACCTCGGTCGCGATGCTGGCCGACGCATCCTTGGCGGGACGATCGAGCGAGGGGCCGGTGAGACCATCCGGACAGCTCTCTGGTATAGTGATTTGGATGGCTTCACGAAACTTTCCGATACAATGCCGCGCGACCAGCTTCTAGGACTGCTCCATGATTACTTCGAGTGCATGGTCACCACTGTGCACGAACACCAAGGGGAGGTCTTGAAATTCATCGGCGATGGCCTTTTGGCAATGTTCAATCTCGAGGACGACACCACGAGTTGCTGCGCAGCTCTTGAGGCAGCGGATAAACTCTCGGGCCGCGTGGCAGCACTTACCGCAAGGCGTCGCGATGATGGCTTGCCGGTCACGCACTACACACTGGCGCTCCATCTGGGCGACGTCCTCTTTGGCAACATCGGCGCGCGCGAGCGGCTCGACTTCACAGTCGTTGGGCCCGCCGTTAACGAGGCCAGCCGGATAGAAGCGATGTGCAGGTCCCTGGACCGCGAGCTCATTATTTCCTCAGCTTTCGCCAACGCCATTACAGATCCGTCTGATCGCTTGGCATCGCTCGGCCGTTATGTTTTGCGTGGCGTTCTTCGGCCACAGGAACTCTACACATTGATCCCCCAAGAAAAGACGACAATCACCTGAATTCAGGCGCGCGTGACATTTCCCTTAATTTGAATGCTTTCGGCCATCATGCCGTGGACGGGCGAATATTGGCAGAGCTTATGAATGGTTTCCATTTCGTCATCACTCACATCGCCACTGACCTTGACCCCGTATTCGATTGCACCAAGACAAGAACCGTGCTCCTCCGGCCCCTTGATGGCTAAGAGCACCCGTGGATCCACAGTCGTTTTCACCGTGATTTCCAAGCCAGCCGTATCAATTCCCAGACGCGCCGCATTGAGCGAGATCGAATTAATCAAGCAGGCGGCCGTTGATGCGAGCGCCATCTCGACCGGCTCCATACGATCGGTGGCCCCTTCCATGCCGATCAAATCTTCTACTTCACGCCAAGCCCCAAAGGGGAAAGTATAGTGACGTGTTGGCCGATCAATCGTGTTGTCATCCAATGCATAGCGGCCGACGTGAATCATGCTCCGCCCCGCTTGGCCCTCATAGACCGCCTTAGCTTCAAGATGCAATTTGCCCTTATCGGGGTTGTCTTTGAGAAAAGTGCGGAAGCCCTCTAGAGTATCGACGTTGATATTTTGCCGGGTTGTCATTGAAATCTCCCTGAGTTTTGAAAGTTAAATCCGATGGGAAAAAAACAACGCGATATTGGTGAAAGTGCACTAGGTCGAATTTAAGCTACGTGGGGTGCCCTATGGTCGCCATTGTGTCTTTTATCGTCAGACATTTTCTTACCGCCTCGCAATGTTGACATTCGATCAGCTTTGCCGTGGCCTTGAGGTCGAAATCTCAGCCTTTGCGATTTGCGAAGTGCGGTACGATGGGGCCTTCGCGCTTCATGAAGAGACGGACAGTTCTATTCACTACATCTTATCCGGAGAAGGCGTCGCGTTGCAGTCAAGCGGCGAGGTGAGCGAGGTGTCACCGCATACAGTCATAATCGTCCCACCCGGGGGACAATTAACGATCGCACACGATGCCGATCAACCAAGGAATCCAGTCGAACCTCAGTGTGAACCGCTGGCTGGTGGCTGGAACCTGCTCACCTTGGGCGATGAAGCACCGTCGTTAATACTGGCATGTGGCTATGTGCATGCGCGCTTTATGCAGATCGTCGAACTGTTCGACTTTTTGCGCGAACCTTTGATCGTGAGCGTTGCGACGGATAAATCCTTCCAAGTACCGTTCCAGCAATTGCTCGACGAACTAGCCGAGCCGAAACCAGGAACAAGGGTTTTGGCAGAAATGCTTATGAAGCAGTGCTTAATCGCACTCCTCCGCAATCAATCTGAGGCAACAGGTGAGTGCTTTGTCCCTTGGCTGGCTGCCCTTGGAGATCCATCTCTCGCCAAAGCGATAGCCGCGATGATGGATGCCCCGCAAGAAAGCCATACGCTTGAGAGTCTTGGAGAAATCGCGGGTATGAGCCGCGGAGCCTTTGCTGAACATTTTAAGGAAGCTTTTGGGCGCACGGCAATCGATTGCCTAAAAGAGATCCGGCTTCGCCGCGCCGCCCAGCTATTGTCGACGACCAATAAACCGGTGAAGAGCGTCGCGATTCAGGTTGGCTTTGAAAGCCGAAGTTATTTTTCCCACGCATTCAAAGAGTTCGCCGGGCTCAATCCTGCCGAATTTCGTGCGAGCCGGATCGCACAGACCTCGAACGTCGCGCTTGGCTATGACCCCTATTCGAAATCCAGTCAGCGCCCACGGTAACGCAGCTTCCCTAGAGCGCTTTCAGCAAAAGTGTGTGCGGTTTTGCGCCCGGAAAGCGCGTGACAACAA
>CAXMNO010000132.1:0-4350 GCA_964194655.1 uncultured Acidimicrobiia bacterium | reverse complement strand
GGACCCTCGCGCGCTTGCGAGTGGGCGAAATCTGGATCGCGTAGTGGTTGGGTTTCCGGCCGTTCCGCCGATGGCCGCTTGTAGCCATAAGCGGAAGGTAGTACGGCCCGAGGATGCCGAGCGTTGGTCGATCACCACGCTGTGCGAGTAGCCGATCAAGATCGGCGCCAAGGTGGGTGACCTTTACTGGATCGCAACAGATCTCGATATGGACAAGGGAATTGTTTCCGGGCAAGTGAATTTTAGGTCCGGTCGGGGCGGAATCACCGAGAATTCCTGGTGGGTGCCCTTTGTGATTTTGCTCGAAGAGTCATACATGGACACAAGGGTAGAGGTTTCAGAGCAACCCGGGAGACCCGGGGAGTATCGTTCCGTCATGGCCCGCCACGGAGACCGGCTGCCGCTTGCCCGGCCACGGCGAGGCCGTAACCTGGGAGGCTCTGATCACGAAAAATCCACTTGTCGCACCTGAGATCGAATGGCTGGTGTCAACGGCGAAGCAAAAAACCGGCCATGCGGCGACGCAAAAGTGTGCCGGCTTGGCTGGGTGAGGAGCTTGTCCCCGAAGTCCACGGGAGGGGGCCGCGCGCGGCCAGGCGCTTGCCGTAGCAGACGAGATACTCGATCCCCATCATGAGGAAGGACAAGAGCGGCTCTCGTGCTTTCGGAGCATGAGAGTTCGCCCATCAAAGGTCCGCTCTCGGCCCATCACTCACCGTCACGGAGGGTCCGCCGGAACTTCGGCTGATAGCCAAAACCGGACATTCGTGATTCATGTAGAATAAATTAGGCAGATGCCGCCTATCTCAAAAAGCAGAGAGTCTGCCTATTAACTGTATGTGGCTGTTACAAATCGAAGAGAGGGGGAGAAGATAAATGAATGAAGAGGAATTTAGAAATCTGGCCAAGGAAAAAGGATATGGAGAGGTGGAGCTACACGAAGTCGGGCCAGGCCCCGAGGAGGAAATGCACGCTCACGACCATTCCGTATTATCCCTGGTCTTAAGCGGTGAGTTCACGATGACAACTGAAAATTGGACAAAAGTTTTCAAAGCGGGCGATTTGTGTGAGAACTCAGCAGGCACTCTGCACAAAGAGCGAACAGGGCCGGAGGGAGGCTCATTTCTAGCTGCAAAGAAGTTCAGTTGATTTCCGTCGTGAACCTGCCACATAACAAGAGCATCAGTCGGACGCGGCCTCGCGACGTTGCTCTGCGCAGGCGTTAGTAAATAACTGAAAAGGGTCACAAACGGACTTCGAAAGCGTTGTAATTTGTCGTCTGAAAACTAGTTTAAGCCTGACCTCGCGAGCCGGGATTTCCTGCAAAAGTTCGCTTCGACTCACGCCTCGATTCGCAGCCATTTCAAACTCGAGCGCCATCTCAACAGCCGCGAAACTCTTGAAAAGACCTTTTAGCTGCAATGGCCGCGTGACGTCAGTCCACGGCATTAAATCGACGATTTCCGCTACTTTTGGAATAGTCCGCATTAGACTGACAACCCCTCCAGTCATTATCATAAGGCCTGGACCAACCCAGTGGGAAAGGATCATAACGTCATTTGGAGCTGGTCGCCGATACTTCCAGTCTGAGTTCTTTTCCTTACACATAACTATCACAGATTGTAGATTTTACTGCTTCAAGCTAAACTTCCTCCGAAAAAGGGTCGCTAAAGAGCCACATACGAAACGGGACAAAGGGTGACAGAGGGATGATTGCAGGGGTCATCGGCGCGCTCGAGCGCACTGGAAATCTGGCTATCAGCTGGATCTCAGGCAGCGTTGCAACCTTTATATTGATTGGCTCGTGCGTTTCCTGGTGTCTAACAGGCTGGCTTTACGGGCGGCCGGTTCGTCTGTCCGCCGTTGCCACGCAAGTTGTTGAAACGGGGCTTAAAAGCCTACCGCTCATCGCGCTTTTCGCGGTTTCAATCGGAACGATCCTAAGCATACAGATAGTGAACTTGGTGGAGAGCTCGGATTTTCTGCCAGGCACGCTTGCATTCATTGGTGACTTTTCGATACGCGAGGAAGGTCCCTTGATTGCGGGAATCATCATGGCCGCACGCATCGGCAGCGGATTGGCGTCGGAACTTTCGAGTATGTCTCACGACAAAGAGATCACCGCTCTAAGGGGTATGGGTATCGATCCAATAAGATTTCTCGTCGCACCTGCCTTCCTAGCGCTTCTCATTACTGCCCCCATGATCACGCTCTTGCTGGTTGCAGGTGAGCTCTTGACCATTTCCCTCTATCTCTTCTTCGCGCAAGGCGTTCAGCCAATCTTTGCGCTTGGTCTCGCCGTCGACGGAATTTCGGGCGTGGACCTTTCCGTTGGCCTTATAAAAGGCCTTTGCTTTGGCGTCGCAATCCTAGGGGTCTCCACACAAATTGGGCTCAATGCAGCCTCACTCGGCAGACGCACAGGGAGCGTTACGTCCTTTGCAATCGTCGTATCGATCACTGCGGTTTTGCTTTTGAACGTTTCCATCTCGCTGCTGGCACCGGACTAAGAAATCATGACGCGAAAAAGCGAAGATATTGTCCTCAGCGCCGAAGGGCTCGGCGTCTCCTTTGATGATCGCGTGGTCCTGCAGGATATCAATGTCAACGTTCAACGGGGCGAAATTTTCGTTTTCATGGGTGGAGGTGCTTGCGGAAAGTCCGTGCTATTCCAAGTACTCACGGGCGATGTGGCTCCCACAAAAGGACGGGTGAAGCTACTAGGCCACGAACTTCGCGACCTAAAGAGCCGCACCAGATCTCAGCTCTTACGCAAAGTGGGCATCGCCTATCAGGGCGGTGCGCTTTTGAAGTCCTTGACCGTCCTAGAGAATGTGGAGCTTCCATTAATCGAAGTCGCCGGCTTGAAGCGGCGGGACTCCACGGGCCGAGCCAAAGAGTTTCTTGCTCTACTTGGGCTCAGTAAAGTGGAAGCGCTTTCGCCATCTTCCCTTTCTATGAGCGAAATCAAACGTGTAGCCCTGGCGAGGGCTTTGGTTTTGGAACCGGAAGTCCTTTTCTGTGACGATGTTTTTTCAGGACTTGGCTGGCGCCTTCAAGACAAGCTCTTCAAGCTGCTTTTGGATTTGGGCGAGGGCAAAGGCCTTACGGTCATCGTTTTCACGCCTGCTTTGGATGTGGCTTTCCGCTTTGGCGACCAGGTCGCTATTTTGGAGGAGGGTTGTGTTATCGCCCAAGGTCCGGTCGATGAAATTAAGACAAACAAGGACGAGAGGGTTCAACATCTTCTTGCTCCCAAGCGAGAGATCCTTTCCTCGAGAAGACGCGTTGAGCCGAACGCAATGAGCGAGCGGTCATTATGAGGCTCTTAAGATGAAACTAGCGAACTTAGGCGCAAATCAGGCGGTTGCTGTCCTTTCAGGACTATTTGTCCTACTTGGCGCCGCCGCGTTCGCGGGCTGGCTATATTTTCAAGTCGTAAAGCCCGGCCAACGCGCGCCTTATTTCATCTTCCTGAGCGACGTGACGGGCGTGAGGCCAGGGACGGAGGTACGCGTCAACGGTTTTCCGATGGGGCAGGTCACCCGCATCAGCCCCGATCTCGACATCAACCGGATCGAATTTCGCATCGATATAGTTGTGGACAAGATCTGGCCGATTCCTATCGACAGCACGATTACAGTTACGACTGACGGTATCCTCTCGACGCCTGTTTTGAACCTGGAGCCTGGAAACACCGAAAGCCTGCTTGTCGAAGGCGCGCGGATACCGACCCTCAAAGCCCCCCCGGGGCTAACGGCACGAATCAACAGCCTGGTTGAAAATGAGGTAACACCTACCTTGAGGACCTTCATGGCAACCTTGCGCCAAATTCAAAGTGAAGTCAGCGAAAACGTACCCGCCCTAATGTCGGATGCCCGAATAGTTCTGGCCAAGACAGCCTCAGCCGTCACGACACTTGAAGGTGAAATCGAAACAATGACAAAAAGTATAGGAGATGCGGGCAAGCTGATTGAAAAATTTGGCAGCACCGATAACGTCGACAAGTTTCAAAGTCTCGTCAGCAATCTCGAAGAAGCCTCACTCAACCTCAAGAACGCCTCTGGTGAACTTGGCGGTGTTATCGAGTCGTCCCGCAGACTGATCGACAACAGCGACAAGATTCTCGCCGAAAACAAGGAGGCTTTGACAAACACCATCTCCGATTCCGAGTTCGCCATGCAGTCGATAGCAAGCAATATCAATCTCGTCCTCCAGAACCTAGAGCGCACCACGAGAGAAATAGCAGCCTTGGCGGGCAAGTTGAACGCCGATCCGTCTGTGATCCTTACCGGCGAGCCGGAAAAGGAGGACCCCTTCCGTTGACCGCGCCGCAAAAGCCTCTCACAC
>CAXMNO010000131.1:0-2603 GCA_964194655.1 uncultured Acidimicrobiia bacterium | reverse complement strand
AAGCCAACCACCCGGTGCGCAGCCTAAATCAACGATGCGGCGCGCGTTTTGCAAAAATCCAAACTTCTCGTCCAACTGCAAAAGCTTGAAGGCCGCGCGCGATCGATAGCCACGCGCTCGGGCATCCACCACGTAGGGATCGTTGAGCTGGCGCTGGAGCCATCTTGTGGAAGAGATTTTCCGGCCTTTGGCCGTACGCACCTTTACCTTCAGATTGCGTCCACTTGGGCGCGTCTCAGCCGCACTGCGCTTGGCATCTTGACGCCCTCGCCCCTTCGAATTCCGACTCATAATTTGGCCCACTGGGAGCCTGGAACAACTGAACGGCCATTTCCCGTAAATCGCCTCGCATCGCGCGCAATCAAATACAAAATACCCTCTCTCAAGCCACGATCTGCGACCATAAGCGCCGTGCTCGGCCATAGGTCGCAAAGAGCCTCCAATATCGCACAGCCCGCGATCACCAGATCCGCGCGCTCCGGGCCAATACAACCCTCCGCCACCCGCTCATCATAGCTCATCGTTGCGATGCGCTGCGAAATCCGTCGCATAGTGCGAAAGTCCAAGCGATAGCCATCGACCAGCGCCCTTTGATAGCGCGCTAATGCCAGATGTACACCTGCTAATGTTGTAACCGTGCCGGAGGTCCCCAAAAGTTGCAGCTCACCAATCTCAGAAAAACGAGATAGCGCATGGCGATGCTCAAAAGCTAGCGCAGCCTCGCGCACTTCGTCCTTCATGGCTTCATAAACTTCAGGTGACACCTCAACACCACCGAATTTCTCCGACAGATTTACAACACCAAAAGGAAGCGAGCACCAATCAGCCACCTCTAAACTTCCGTCATGGCGCTTCTTAAGCCACGAAATTTCAGTGCTACCGCCACCAATATCAAAAATAAGCGCGTTGGGCACCTTTGGACATAAAAGGGGCGCGCAGCCACCGGCGGCCAGGCGAACTTCTTCCCCGTTGGAGATGATTTCGAGCTCGATGCCGGTTTCCTCGGCGACCCGAAGCACAAAATCGGCACCATTGTCCGCACGCCGACAAGCTTCCGTTGCCACAGCACGCAAATGCGTAACGCGGCGGCGCTTCAGCTTCTCAGCGCAGATAGAAAGCGCCTCGATCGTGCGACGCATGGCCGCTTCGCTCAGTCGCCCAGTGCGCGAAACACCCTCACCAAGCCGGACAATACGTGAAAAGGCCTCAATAACGCGAAAACCACTTCGGCGCGCTGGTCTTGCTATCAACAAGCGGCAGTTATTGGAGCCAAGGTCAAGGGCGCCGTAAGCCCGATAGCCAGATTTCGAACTGGTCTTTTGTTTCGAAACTCTCCTTCTCGCGCTCACTGCCCTCTCCAGCCCCACCGGCTGTCCCCTTTTGCTCTTTTTGCTGCCGATGCTTCGACATCGACTGGGGTCATTTTACTGGATGCGCGAATTCGAGCAACAGCCTCGCGGGTACTGATTTCGAATTTTCAGGCGTTTCACGTGACTTGGCGCGTTTTATATTTCCGGAAATCCCCTTCGCTCCGTCACGAATAGCTCATGTAATTGTGTATCACCTTGCCAAAAGCTCGTCTTGAAACAGGAACATTGCTTGATCGGAGCCCCTGCCAGAGGGCTTGCATCACAAAATGGGTGGCTTTATACAGCAGCGACCACAGCGGCTATTTCGTTTAAAGATGAGTGGTGCCCTTTGGGGGATAGTTTAGCGGTAAAACTCTCGGCTCTGACCCGAGCATCCCAGGTTCAAATCCTGGTCCCCCAGCCAATCACTGTAAAAGCCGAAGTCTGAAGGCGGCCCCGGCCTATAAGTAACGTTTCATCACGTGTTCAAGCCAATCCATGAATCGCGAAAGCATCTTGGAACGAAATCCGCCGACGGCTATGCTCTGGTTGGAGATCATTGATGGATAAGATTGCGCCCAAGTCTGGAAAAAAGGAAAAGCGGCGGTTTCGCCGTGCGCGAGCACATGACCGCGCTGTTCTTTTATGGAACGACGAGCATGAGGAATGCCGTTTGCGCGATATTTCCGGAAGTGGAGCGCAGCTTGTCATGATCGCGCGCCCACCGGTTGACAGCGAGGTGGTTCTTTATAGCGACAATTTCGGCCGTTTTCGTGGGCAGGTCGTACGTCACGGTGGTGCTGGAATTGCCTTATCCTTTCGTATTACCGATGGCCAAGTTGAGAAGGTGCTATCTTTATTGCAAGAGCGCTTGGCAGCAACATCGCTCAAAACTGAATTGGAACACCTGCCAAGAGAACAGCGCGTTTTGCTGGAAACACTTGTCATTACAGGGAAAATCGCGGCGTCCCGGGCGCCTGACGCGCGCCATTTTTGGCAGGTGATCGATGCATGCCGTGGTCAAGGACTGGTTTCCGTCAAAGCCATTTCCGGCGATCTATTTGGGATAGAACTTACCCCCTTTGGACGTGGGGAGTTATCGTTCTAAAATCGTTCTAACCAGGCCAATTCGCCAAAGCCCCATAGGTCCGACAAGGTTCCGTACATTAGAGAGATGGCGCATAGATGCCATTCGACTTCGCTTTCAATTGGACAGGCGCCTAATGCTATGCGTATTTGTCGAGGTAGATTTAT
>CAXMNO010000130.1:0-2775 GCA_964194655.1 uncultured Acidimicrobiia bacterium | reverse complement strand
GAAAAAGCGCCTTCGCCCTTTTCCATGATAGTGAGATAGCCCTGGGCATTGCGGATGGTGGCTTCGATCTTGGCCCGATTGCGGACAATGCCAGTATCAGCCATCAAGGCTTCCACCTTTTCAGGGCCATAACGTGCGATGATTTCCGGATTGAAGCCGTCAAAGGCCGCGATAAAGTTGTCGCGTTTCTTTAGAATCGTGATCCACGAGAGCCCCGCTTGAAAGCCATCGAGGATGAGCTTTTCGAACAAGGCGCGGTCGTCACGGATGGGCACACCCCATTCCTCATCGTGATAGGCAACATAAATTGGATCATCGTTGGGCCAGCTACAGCGCGGCCGGCCATCAGCAGAATCACTCATCCAAAAGACCTTTCTAATCCGCCCGAAACGAGGATGGAATAACAGAACAAAAAAAGAACTTCGTCAAGTGCGTTTGGTCGCAAGATATACGCCTGGCAGGACGAGAACGGCCCCTGCGAGATGATAAGACTGCAACGCCTCCCCAAGGATGAAGTAGGCGAGTACGCCGTTATAAAGCGGTATTAGATACATCAGCAGAGATGTCGGCCCGGCGCCCAGATGGCGCTGAATGTAGGCATAGCTCTGATAAGCCAGGAAGGAGGCTACAATCGCCAAGACGGCGAAAGCGCCAAGCGTTCGGCTATCGAAGACCGGCCAGCCATGGGAAATGCCTTCCCAGAGCTGGAAAGGCAGCAGCACTAAAACACCGCCAAGCGTAATGGCGGCAAAACGTGCCATCAGGGTAAGCCCGCTTTGCCAGTGTTTTAGAAGGATCGAATAAAGCGCCCAACCGAGTGTGGAGAAAAGGATCCAGATATCCCCCACCACGAAGTTCAGGCCTGTTAGGACCGCCAAATCACCTCGGCAAACGATGACCAGAACCCCGATCAAGCTAAGCGCGATGCCAATTGCTTTGACGGTTGTTATGGCCTCTCCCATGAAGCGCCAGGCTATCAGCGTAATCATAATGGGGGAGGTTGCGTAGATCAGCCCGATATTGGTGGCGGTCGTGGTATCGGCGCCGACGTAGACGAAGACGCCGCACACCCCCATGCCCAACGCCCCTAGGATCAAAAATCTTCCAGCTTCAGCCAGGATTGCCCGGCGCTCGCGCCAAAGGGTGGGGGCGACAAAGAAAAGCAGAATTGCAAAGGTCAAGCTCCAGCGGCCAAATGCGAGGCCAACGGGCGGAACGTGATCGGCCATGGCGCGGGCGGTGAGCATATTGGTTGCGAAAAAGACGGGCGCAAAGCAAAGCAGCGCCATTGCCAAACGACGACCTTTCGCATCCCACGCGCGTTCTTGGCGGTGGGGGAATTGGCGCGGTTGATCGCTCATCTGGTTTTTGCAGCCTCGGCCAGGGGAAGATAGAAGTCTTCAGGGAAGCCTGCATCGCTGCGGGCAGCTTCATTGAACGGCGGCTTTATGGCCCCACGAAAATGGCGTTTTACGGCGGCCTGCCATGCATCCTTGGGATCGAGATTGCGTACGCCCGCTACATGGTCGAACCAGCGCTTGCCAATCGCCACATGGCCGATTTCATCCTTATAGATGATGCGGAGCACTGCGACGCTCTCCTTATCGCCCACGGATTCAAGCTTTGAAATCATGGGTGGCGTCACATCAAGCCCGCGCGCCTCCAGCACCAGTGGCACCACGGCGAGGCGGGCGAGAAGATCACAGGATGTCTCTTGCGCTGCCTGCCAAAGTCCGTCGTGGGCTGGCAGATCGCCGTAGGCCGCGTCCAACTCCGCCAACCGCGCGGCCAGCATTTGGAAGTGCTTTCCCTCTTCCTCCGCCACTTGCAGCCAGTCTTCATAAAAGGCTCGTGGCATTTCTTCTTGGGGGAAGCGGATCAGGATATCTAGCGCCAGGTCGATTGCGTTCAGCTCGATATGCGCTATTGCATGCAGCAGGGCGATGCGCCCGGCTTTTCCCGAGCCTATGCGTCTTCGCGGCACATCGCGTGGTGGGCGTAGGTCGGGCCGTGCGGGCCTTCCCGGTCGCGCGGGTGCCTCGCTCTCGCCGACCTCGGTGATGGAGCCAGCGTTCCACGCGACAAAGAGATCGCGGGCAAGCGCAGCCTTTGCCAGCGCATCGCTTTCAAGGAGGGCCGCACGCGCGCCCTCGGCAAGGGTAAGAAATTCTGGCATTAGGCGCTGTTGCTTCTGCGGTACGCTGTCATTTCGGAGACGGGGAATTTATCACAGTGAGGCGGCGTGGCCAGCCCCAAAGACTGGAAAATGCGCTTAGAAGGGATTGCCAGACGCTTCACCTTGACGCAGTCTCGCGCCCCAAGTGAGGGCTCGTTCTAAAAGGAGATGTGGAAGTGTGTGATAAGGTTTCACCGCAACAGCTGAAAGCGCGTCTAAATACGGATGGGGAGTTGGCTCTGCTTGATCTCCGTGAAGCTGGAACTTTTCAACAAGCACACTTCTTTCATGCCCGATCGATACCGCTTAGCAGGCTTGAGCTACTCATCCTTGATGCCGTACCGCGCAAAGCAACCCCAATCGTATTGGTGGATGGCGCGGATGATGGCCCATCCGCACGCGGTGCTGAGATCCTTAGCGCTGCCGGTTACAGTGACGTTGCGATACTAGAAGGTGGCGTGAAGGCTTGGGATGCCGCAGGCCTTGAGATCTTTTCTGGCGTCAACGTGCCAAGCAAGGCCTTTGGGGAATTGGTCGAACAGAGATACGAGACACCGCACCTGGAGGCAGCAGAGGTCAAGGCCCTCATCGATGCGGGC
>CAXMNO010000129.1:0-2667 GCA_964194655.1 uncultured Acidimicrobiia bacterium | reverse complement strand
CCTGAGTTTTTGCGGCCAGTGAATGATCCAGCGAAGAATACTTTTCATTGGCCCGAGTTGCTCGCAATGACGAAGGGTCTGGAAAGACCGATCGCAAGTGTCTTCGCCGTTGTCCTTGAGAGGGAAGTCTTCGATGGTGGGTCCAACACCCACCCCGTAGCAGACCCGCCGGGCGTCGATCTTCCAAATAACCATCTGCAATACACAATGACATGGTATGCCCTGGCCTTAGTGCTATTGGTCATCTACATCCTTTTTCACACCCGGCGTGAGCGGTGCGAAGCCGATTGAAATTGGCCCAGCGTATTTTGAAAGGGAGCGGCATTTTGGACGCCTATCGATCTTTGGAAGCCCGTTTTCGCCGCATGGCGGCCCTAAAAGAAGCCGCTGGTATTCTGCACTGGGACATGGCAACGCTGATGCCAGAAGGTGGCGCTGGCGCGCGCGGTGAACAGTTAGCCGTATTGGATGTTCTCTCCCATGAGCTTCTCACCGACCCTCGGGTCGCGGAAGATCTGACCAAAGCCGAGGGAGAAACTTCAGATTTTGATTCTTGGCAGCAGGCCAACTTGGCAGAGATGCGCCGCCTTTGGGCCCATGCCAACGCCGTTCCGGCAGATTTGGTGGAGGCCCTCTCCAAATCCGCCAATCGCTGCCAGATGATTTGGCGCGATGCACGCCCGGCTTCCGATTTTCCGGCGATCCGCCCAGCTTTAGAGGAGCTCCTGGGGCTCGTGCGCAAGCAGGCCGCGGCAAAGTCAGAAGCGCTCGGGCGCTCTCCCTACGATGCACTTTTAGATCTTTATGAGCCTGGTGCCTCGTCGGCTCAGATCGATGGTATTTTCGATGATTTGGCCGGTTTTCTCCCCAGTTTCTTAGCGGCGGTCTTGGAAAAACAAGCCCAAGACCCTGCACCCCAGCGGCCCGACGGGCCTTTCCCAATTCAGCATCAAGAAGCGCTTGCGAGGCGACTGATGGAACGTGTTGGGTTCGATTTTGACCATGGCCGTCTTGATGTTTCACTGCATCCTTTTTGCGGCGGGGTGCCGGACGATGTTCGGATCACGACCCGCTATGATGAGGACGATTTTACGCAGGCCCTAATGGGGGTTCTTCACGAGACCGGTCATGCGCTTTACGAGCGCGGCCTTCCCGCGGATTGGCGCCTGCAGCCTGTTGGCGAGGCGCGTGGTATGGCAATGCACGAGGGCCAATCGCTTTTGGTTGAGATGCAGGCTTGCCGTTCGGCGGAGTTTATCTCCTTCCTCGCACCAGAGGCGCGCGCGGCTTTCGGTGGGGAGGGAGGTGCCTGGGAAACGGAGAACTTAACGCGGCTTTATAGCCGCGTTGATCCGGGCTTTATCCGTGTTGATGCGGATGAGGTGACTTACCCGGCACATGTCATCCTCCGATACCGTCTTGAAAAGGCACTCATCGCCGGCGAGATGGAAGTCGGCGATTTGCCAGAAGCTTGGAACGCATCGATGAAGGATCTCCTTGGGCTCGATGTGCCGGAAGACCGCCTTGGTTGCCTTCAAGATATTCATTGGTTCGATGGGGCCTGGGGCTATTTCCCGACCTACACACTGGGCGCGATGACCGCAGCCCAGCTTTTTGCCGCTGCCTGTGAGGCGAACGAGGATATCCGGCCAGCCCTTGCCAGGGGTGAATTTACGCCTCTCATGTCGTGGCTTAAAGAGAATGTGCATGCCCATGGATCAAGCCGCAGTGGTGAGCAGATCTTAGTCGAAGCCACGGGCAAGCCACTGGATCTGGAAGTTTTTAAAAACCACTTACGTACACGCTATTTGGACGAGGCATAAATTGAGGCACTCCCGGCTTGCCGCTCTTCTTGGTGAGCGTTAGGTTAGCGCGCTCGTTCGAGGTCTTTTGGGGCCTCATTTTATGGGGTAAGGGGCAATGCGTTATCATTCGACGCGTGGACGCGCGCCGCGGCTTTCTTTCGACGAGGTGCTGTTGGCCGGCTTGGCCGAGGACGGCGGCCTTTACTTGCCGGAATCCTGGCCGACTTTCTCGGTCAAAGAACAAGAACGCCTGGCACGTCTAAATTATCCGGATCTAGCGCTCGAAATCTTCCGGCCCTTCGTTGGTGATGCCATTCCCGAGGCGAAGCTGGCCGAGATCGTGCAAGATACCTACGCCGCCTTCGGGCACCCGGCCATTGCTCCCTTAAAGCAGTTGGAAGCAGGTTTGTGGATGATGGAGCTTTTCCATGGGCCCACCCTGGCTTTCAAAGACTTTGCCTTGCAATTGGTCGGGCGGCTTTTCGACTATGTGCTGGCCGAGCGCGGCGAGCGTATCGTCATCGTCGGTGCGACGTCGGGCGATACCGGGTCGGCGGCGATAGAAGCTTGTCGTGGGCGTGACCTGATTGAGATCTTTATTCTGCACCCCGAAGGCCGTGTTTCAGAGGTTCAGCGCAGGCAGATGACGACGGTTGCGGCGCGCAATGTCCACAATATCGCTCTTCAAGGGACGTTTGACGACTGTCAGGACCAGGTAAAGGCGCTGTTCAACGATCAAGCTTTCCGGGCAGAACAACGCTTGTCAGCGGTCAACTCGATCAACTGGGCTCGGATTATGGCGCAGATTGCGTATTACTTTTGGGCCGGTTTGGCATTGGGTGCTTCTAGGCGTCCGGTGGCA
>CAXMNO010000128.1:0-2453 GCA_964194655.1 uncultured Acidimicrobiia bacterium | reverse complement strand
TGCTCTGTACCCCGCATCAAGTGCGGGGTGACGAATTGAGGTGGAGGCGCGGTTGGGGGATAATCAAACAACCGCTATCCCGTCATTCCGGGCGACCAAAGGGCGACCCGGAAACACTCACCACGCGGTACATCCTCGAGGGTCATTGCGCGGATAGTGATTCCGCATCTTCGCATCCGCTCCGTGCGGAATGACGAGGGCGTGAGGATCGACCATTCCGCAATCCCGTCATTCCGGGGGACCAAAGGGAGACCCGGAATCACTCACCGCCACGCACGCCAAGCAGCTGTCCGTGATGGTGCGTGAAGGTTAGTCAGGTTTCGTTATTTTTTAGGTCAGTAATATTGACATAAATTGCAAACTCTGTTTTTCATAAGACCTCCAGATCGGTTTCCGCGATAGAGGTCACGCCATGAACACGCCCGCATTTGATTTTTCGGTCTGCTTTGCTGAGAGAGCCCGGCGTATGAAGGCCTCTGAGATTCGCGAGCTGCTGAAGCTTTTAGCCGAGAGCGATATCATCTCCTTTGCCGGTGGCATTCCAGATCCTGCACTTTTTCCAGCCGAAGCCATGGCGGAGGCTTTTTGCGAGGTGGTTGCCGATCCGGCCTTGCAAGCTGAAGCCCTGCAGTATTCGGTAAGCGAGGGATATCTGCCGCTCCGCCAATGGATTAGCGGCCATATGGCAAGTCTGGGTGTATTGTGCGAGGCGGAAAATATCCTCATCACAAACGGCTCTCAGCAGGCGCTTGATTTTCTAGGGCGCCTCTTTCTATCGCCGGGTGATACGGCCTTGGTCACAGCCCCCACTTATTTGGGTGCCCTTCAAGCCTTTAATGCTTACGAGCCGCGGTACGAAACGCTGGATTTATCGGGGGGGCATAAGGTCAGTGGCCGGGTAAAGTTCGCTTATGTGGTGCCCGATTTTTCGAACCCAACAGGCGCCACCATGCCTCTTTGCGAGCGCGAAGCTCTGTTAAGTCTTGGCAAGGAGCTGGAAATTCCAGTGATCGAAGATGGGGCCTACACAGCGCTGCGTTATGACGGTGAAGACCTGCCATCTCTGCTTGCACTGGAGCAAAGGGAAGTCGGCGATATCAATGCCACGCGCACGATTTATTGCGGCACCTTTTCCAAGACGATAGCACCAGGCTTGCGGGTCGGTTGGATCTGTGCGGCACGCGCGCTCATCGATAAGTTGGTCTTGATCAAGCAGGCGTCCGACCTCCACAGCGCCACAATGAACCAAATGGTGATGTGGAAGGTGGCTAAAGCGACTTTCGCTAAGCAACTGCCGCGCTTGCGTGAAGTTTACCGCGAACGACGCAACGTCATGTTGGGGGCCTTAGAGACTCACATGCCGAAGGGTGTTTCCTGGCAACGCCCGGAAGGTGGCATGTTCATCTGGCTGACCTTGCCAGAAGGCACGGATGCGAAGGCACTTTTGGCACGCAGCATCGAAGACGCGCGGGTCGCTTTCGTGCCCGGTGGGGCCTTTTTCGCAGCTAGCGGTGGTGGCACTAATACGGCGCGCTTGAGCTTTTCGGCAAGCAGTTCAGAGGCCATTATCAAGGGTATTGCGAGGCTTGGGCATATTTTGTCCGCCTCTTAATTGGGATGGGCGCTGAATAGGCTCTCGGCAAATGGCTCGGTGGAGACTATGCTCCCGCGCGATTGAAGTTTGACTCGTTGAGGAAGAGTATTTCATGCCTGATACCTCGGCTGGTGCGTCTGCGCCCCTTTGTCCGGAAAAAGCTTGGTCTGAGACCCGCCACGGCATCACCCGCCATGACCCCTACCACTGGCTAAAGGATGAAAGGTGGCAGAAGGTGATGCGCGATCCCTCCCTTCTGAATGAGGAGATCCGCGCATATCTGGAGGCGGAAAACGCCTACACCAAGGCGCATATGGCGCCACACGAGGGTCTAACCCAAAAGCTCTTTCAAGAGATGAAAGGGCGGATCAAGGAAGACGATTCGAGCCACCCGAGCCCCGATGCGCCCTATGCCTACTACCGGCGTTATGTGACCGGCGGCCAGCATCCCCTTTTCTGCCGCAAGCCCTTAAACGGCAAAAATGGCGGCGAAGAGGTGCTTCTCGATGGGAATGCGGAGGCTGAAGGCACGCGTTTTTTCAAGATCGCGACTTGCCGTCATGCGCCCGATCATTCGCACCTCGCCTATGCGGTCGATGAGAATGGGTCGGAGATTTTCGAAATCCGCATCAAGCACCTGGCCGAAAACCGGCTTTTGCCAGAGAAGATCCCAGGTGTGCAGGGGGATTTGGTGTGGGCGTCTGACGGGAAGGCTTTCCTTTACTCTGTGCTCGATGACAACCACCGGCCCTGCAAGTTCTTTCGTCACCGCTTGGGCGAGGACCCGGCGAAGGACCGTTTAATCTATGAAGAAAAGGACCCTGGTTTTTTCTTAAGTTTAGGGGCGACGGAAAGCAGG
>CAXMNO010000127.1:0-1797 GCA_964194655.1 uncultured Acidimicrobiia bacterium | reverse complement strand
TTGTACTGCCCGAACGCCCTTGGTCTCTTTCCAATTTTTATCTAGCGCTCAAAGGCCTGCACAGGATGGAATGAAGCGCAGCGACTGGCGCGGGAGTGGAAGCCGAAGAAATAAGGTTATGAAGGGGCCAGCATTGCGCTGGCCCCTTTCTGTTATGGTGCACACATCGATGGATAGGGAGGGGAAGCCGAAGATGAAATAAATTGAAGGGGCCAGCATTGCGCTGGCCTCTTTCTTGTTTTGGTTTGCCTGATAGGGTTAGGGTTCCCCCATGTTCGAGAAAACCATCAAGGAGACAACGTGAAAATGGCTACCGAAGGTGAAATCCCTAAAGAATGGGCCGCTAAACTCGACAAGGAGGACGCAGATGCGCAGGAAGCCGCAGAGGCGTTCGAACGCGTCTGCCGTGAGGGGGATGCTGCACTAATGCGCAACGCCTGTGGTCTCTTATCCGAAACTGACGGCTGGCTGCTGGCCATGTGCCGCGTCGGCAGCCTGCCGAAAGTAACGGCAGAGATCAAACAGGCTTTCGTTAACGTCTGGGTCGAACACAAAAACCTTCCGCTGAGCGTGGGCGATCATCGCATAATGGCAAAGGCCCTGCGCATCCTCATGCCCCGCAATTACGAAGGCGAAAACCCTCTGCGGCTCTATCGCGGAGCCAGCGCTAAAGAATACGAGGAACGCAACTATGGCTTTTCGTGGTCAACGCATCGAAACATCGCGTGGAATTTTGCAGCCCAGAGGCAGAAGGCTGTCCCCGCCGTCGTCCTAAAAACGCTCGCTCCAGCTAAAGCGATACTGCTCAAGGGTTATTACGATGAAGGCGAGGTTGTCGTGGACCCGTTTCGCTTGGAGACGGTCCAATGTGTCGAGTGCCTGTCAAAACACGACACAGGCTCATAGGAAATGAAGGGGTCAGCATTGCGCTGGCCTCTTTTTCATGGGGCCAAGCACTTTTGCTTATGCCGGTAGGTTTGTTGGTAGGATATGAAGAATATCTATAATTGTATGTATTTCAATAGGTTATTACGATAACTGGCGGAGCGCATAGCCGCCTATATCGACGAGCATGATTTGCCGGAGCATCCGCTGGTGGCGCAGGGCTGTACATCTATCGGCTGTGCACCTTGCACATCTCCTGTCGGTGTTTCCGAGGACTCCCGCGCCGGGCGCTGGCGTGGCGAGGATAAATCCGAATGCGGGATTCACTTTGATGGCGGGCAATTCGTGCCGGGCAACGCGTCTCAGCGCGATGAAGGATGATGCGACACGGAGCGGCGCCTGCCTTTTCAAATAACCGTAATTGCGGCAGGTTGGTATGTAGCTGTTCAGGAATAGCTTGAAGGAGTCTGGCGACGTGGAGAAAAGATTCGATCGCTTGGAGCGGCTTGCTGATGCGGCCGGCAACATTCTCGTCAGGTCGTTTCATCTTCTGGCGTTGTTTGCGATTGGTGGTGCAACCGTCTGGTCTGCTTTTGCTGCCTTCCTGGATATGGTCGCAGCTGGCCGTGCCAATATCGGCGATATCCTGTTGCTGTTCATCTATCTTGAACTTGGCGCCATGGTGGGCATCTATTTCAAGACCAAACTGATGCCGGTACGCTTCCTGATTTATGTCGCGATCACGGCTCTGACGCGGTTGATGATCGATGTCATAAGCAAGACCCATGATGCAAACCTGACGGTCATCATCATCACGAGCGCGATTTTCCTTCTCGCGCTTGCGGAGCTTGTACTGCGCTTCGGCGCGGTGAGATTTCCGATTTCCGAAGGGCCGGAAGAGATCGCGGATCG
>CAXMNO010000126.1:0-5107 GCA_964194655.1 uncultured Acidimicrobiia bacterium | reverse complement strand
CCCGTAACACGTGCCCACTCTATCCAGCCTTCGCGAGGCCCTTTTACAGCAATGATCGGGAGGTCGCGCCACTTTCGAAGATTAACGGTACTCAAAAGATCCGGTGCACAAAGGGGGATGAGAGTCTCGCGGTAGAGTTCGCGTGCCTCGCACCCTTCCCAGACGCCACTACCAAAGCGAACTTCGTAGTTTGTCTCAATAGAATCGTAGTCCGCTAAGCGATGAATGGTGGAGAGTGAAATCTGAATTTTGGGGTAGGAATTCGATAGCGCGCTTAACCGCGGCGCTATCCACAAGGCTGCAATAGATGCCGGTGCCGCAATTGCGCATTTTGTATGGGGCTTTTCGAACAGCTCCCCAGTGCCGCGCCTTAGTGTCGATAGCGCGTTTTGGACATAAGGCAAGTAAGCATCGCCATCGGCGGTTAATTCGACCCCGCGGGCTAAGCGGCGGAAGAGCTTTACACCGAGGTTGGCTTCCAAAGCACTTATCCGTTGAGAGATCGTGGCTTGCGTCAATCCGATTTCTCGCCCGGCTGCGGTGAAGTTTCCGAGCCTTCCCGAAGCTTCAAAGACACGGAGCCATTCAAGCGGCGGTAAATTTCGTTCGTCAAATTCAGCCATAAGAAATTTGAGGTCTTGTTCTCGTTATTGATAATTTTTCTTTAGGGCGCTTTCGGAGCAAATACAAGGGACATTGATATCTTGGGAGGCATTCGGTGCAAAACTATTCAGCGGTCGACGTAATTGATGATGGCGCGGCGATCACTCTTCACAGACACGGTGGCGAAAGTTTGAGGTTCCATGCCGTGTGGCTTAGGGACAATCTCCTTGATGCTGAAACACGTGATCCCGGCAATGGCCAGCGTCTAATCACGCTCGGTGAAATACCAGGCAATGTTAGCTTAGAATCAGCCACTTTAAATGATGCCCATGAGCTTTCGCTTGTCTTTGCACCAGATGGAAAGAAAGCTTCCTTTCCGATTTCGTGGTTGGAAGTCCATGCCTATGACACTGCCTCCCCATCGTTGCCTGGCTGGCTTCCCAGCGGTATCGAGCTCTGGGATCGAGGACTAGAGGAGAGTGTCCCATCGGCTTCCTTCGCTGAAGCTACAACCAATGATCATAGCCTTTTAAGTTGGCTTAAAACGGTTGAGCGATTTGGTTTCGCAAAGATGACTGATGGACCGTTAGAAAGCGGTGCACTTTTGAAAGTGGCGGACCTTTTCGGTTATGTTCGCGAGACGAATTACGGACGCTTCTTCGAAGTCCGAACGGAGGTGAACCCCGCTAATCTCGCCTATACGGGTCTTGGCCTGCAAGCGCACACTGATAATCCCTACCGCAATCCAGTACCGACGTTGCAAATTCTCTACTGCTTGGAAAACAGCGCGGATGGCGGCGAGTCTCAAGTCATAGATGGCTTTAAAGTCGCGACCCGTTTGCGTGACGAGGACCTTGCTGCTTTCGAGCTTCTATCAAAATTTTGCGTGCAGTTTGAATATGCAGGGACTTCAGGTGTAAAGCTGCGATCCCGCCGTCCCATCATAGAGTTGGCCGCTGATGGCGAATTGATTGCTGTCAGATTCAACAATCGCTCGGCGGCACCCTTTACCGATATTCCCTATGATAGAATGGCGGAGTTCTATCAGGCCTATCGTCGCTTTGCAGAAATTGTCGATGACCCTGAAATGGCAGTGACCTTTAAACTTGAGCCCGGCGAATGCTTTGTTGTCGATAACACGCGCGTTCTGCATGGCCGCATTGGCTATTCAGGCGATGGGACGCGGTGGTTACAGGGTTGCTATCCGGATAAGGACGGTTTGCTTTCTAAGCTTGCGATTTTGGAAGATGCGCAAAGGGAGCGAGGGTTATGACGGCGCCCAATTTTTCTCACCTAACGCCCGACAACATTGTTGCGTTCATCGGCGATATATTTCAGCGCCGAGGTGCTGATTCTTATTTGGGCGAAAATGTCAGCATGTCGGAGCATATGCTGCAATGTGCGCTGCAAGCCGAAGAAGAAGGTGTGAGTGATGCGCTGATTGCAGCCGCTCTCCTTCATGATATTGGACATTATACGGGTGAGTTTCCAGAAGATGCCCTAGAGAAAGGCATCAACAACCACCACGACGCGGCAGGAGCTGTGGTTCTGACACCTTTTTTTCCGGCGCTCGTGACAGCGTGTGTGCGCGGTCATGTGAGTGCGAAACGTTATCTCTGCACAACTGACCCAGCTTACTTCGAGAGGCTATCGGCAGCCTCCGTACATACGCTCAATCTGCAAGGTGGGCCCATGAGTAGTGAAGAGGTTGAAAGCTTCCAGTCAGCCCGATACCTGGATGAAATCATCCGGGTTCGGATCTGGGATGAAGGCAGCAAAGTCGCAGGAAGGCCCACACCGACGTTCGAACACTATGCGCCGATATTGCAGCGCGTTGTCGATTCGCATAGCGCGGCTAATCTTTAATCAGCAATAATGGTCTCATAGAGCGACGTCCAGCTTCCCTGGTCGGGTGCCATCAAGACGCCGATGTCGCGATAGCGGCGCGCTTCATAGGGTTTTCCGTCAAAGCAGTCGGCAATTCCACCTGCTTCGCGATAGAGCAAAGTGCCCGGCACGTGATCCCAAGGCATCAGGCGCGTGAAGAGTGAAAAGTCCATTTCACCGGTGATAAGACGTAGATACTCCCAGCCCGCGCAACGCAGCGACTTGATCGCATTTACCCGCTCACGCCGGGCCCGCACGC
Source organism: uncultured Acidimicrobiia bacterium (assembly GCA_964194655.1). Classification (GTDB taxonomy): domain Bacteria; phylum Pseudomonadota; class Alphaproteobacteria; order Kiloniellales; family Kiloniellaceae; genus JAJFGK01. Next base: position 2,358 of record CAXMNO010000126.1, on the reverse strand, counting down.
GCTCTGCCAAGGCGCGCGGTGCGAAGTTCGAGGCATGAAGCGATCCACGCATATCCGAAAGCACGCGGCCATTTAGGACCGCGAGCCTCTCTCCGTCCATGAAAGCGCCCGCGCCGACCTCAGCGACCGCACTACGCCGGCTTACAGGGTCATGAATCCAACCCGCGACGGTTCGCCCGTCTATGACAAGCCCAACCATGACCGCGAAAATCGGCTCGCCGCGGGCAAAGTTGCCTGTGCCGTCGATTGGATCGATGACCCAAACCGGATCTTCGGTGCCAAAGCGCAGCATGACATCCGGATCTTCAGCAACCGCTTCTTCCCCCACAACGCATGAGCCGGGGAGAATTTCGCTCAGACGGCTGGTTAGGGCTTTTTCACAAGCCAAATCTGCGATGGTGACTAGCTCACCTTCCGATTTTTCCACAATCTCGGATGCAGAGAGGCTGCGAAAGCGCGGCGTAACCTCTTGGGCTGCGATCTCCTCGATGATGCTGGTGACCCGGTCTATGGGTAGTTTCATTTCCGTCGCGCACTCCAACTGGCACTCAATCACCTAAAAAAGGGCCGCGGCACTTCCGCCACGGCCCCTCTAACTTGTGGTTTCACATACCGGCTTGCAAGTTTGAAGATGAGAGAAAGGGCTTAAAAGCCCATTCCACCCATGCCGCCCATACCACCGGCTGCTGCTGCTCCGGCCATGTCCCCATCGTTATCCTTTGGGGCGTCGGCGACCATGGCTTCCGTTGTGATCAAAAGACCGGCGACGGAGGCCGCGTCTTGCAACGCTGTGCGGACGACTTTAGTCGGATCGATGATCCCGGCTTTCACCATATCGACGAAACGATCATTTTGGGCATCATACCCAATCGACTTGCCCTTGGTATCGCGGATCTTGCCCACGACAACAGAACCTTCCTTACCGGCGTTTTCCGCAATCTGGCGCACAGGTGCCTCTATTGCGCGACGGACGATATTGATACCGACTTGTTGGTCATGATTGTCGACTTCGACTTTGGCGAGCGCATTTTGTGCCAAAAGCAGAGCGACACCACCGCCAGGAACGATGCCTTCTTCAACAGCGGCGCGCGTTGAATGCATCGCGTCTTCCACCCGGTCCTTGCGTTCCTTTACCTCAAACTCAGTGGCGCCACCGACCGAAATTACGGCAACACCGCCTGCCAGCTTCGCCAAGCGTTCTTGCAGTTTTTCACGGTCATAGTCCGAGGTGGTTTCGTCCGCCTGCCGGCGAATTTGCGCGCAACGGCCTTTAATGTCGGCTTTCTTGCCCGCGCCGTCGATGATGGTGGTTTCTTCCTTGGTTACCGAAATTCGCTTAGCGGTGCCCAGCATATCGATGGTCACGCTTTCCAGCTTGATGCCCAAATCTTCCGATATGACTTGGCCGCCGGTTAAGATGGCGATGTCTTCCAGCATCGCCTTGCGACGATCACCAAAACCGGGTGCCTTGACTGCCGCTATCTTAAGGCCGCCTCTGAGCTTATTGACGACCAGAGTGGCAAGGGCTTCGCCTTCGACATCTTCGGCGATAATCAAGAGAGGCTTACCCGACTGCACGACCTGTTCGAGTAGCGGCAATAGCGTCTGCAAGCCTGAAAGCTTCTTTTCGTGCAACAGAACGAAGGGGCTTTCCAAGTCGCAGGTCATTTTGTCTGCGTTGGTGACGAAATAAGGAGAGAGATAGCCGCGATCGAATTGCATGCCTTCCACGACATTCAATTCGGTCCCAAGGGATTTGGCCTCTTCTACGGTAATGACGCCTTCCTTGCCGACCCGCTCCATGGCTTCCGCGATCATAGAGCCAATTTCAGCCTCTCCATTGGCTGAAATTGTACCGACTTGGCCGACCTCTTCACTGGTGTTAACACGCTTGGATCGCTTCTGAAGATCGGATACTACAGCCTTGACCGCCTTATCGACGCCTCGCTTCAGGTCCATCGGGTTCATCCCAGCAGCAACAGCCTTGGCACCCTCTCGGATGATCGCAGCAGCTAAAATTGTTGCCGTAGTCGTACCGTCGCCCGCAATGTCGTTCGTCTTGGATGCGACTTCGCGCACCATCTGCGCGCCCATGTTCTCAAATTTGTCGGCAAGTTCGATTTCCTTGGCGACGGCCACGCCGTCCTTCGTGATACGTGGCGCACCGAAGGATTTATCCAGCACGACGTTGCGGCCCTTTGGGCCAAGTGTGACCTTTACGGCGTCGTTTAATGTCTCAACGCCACGGATCATGCGGCTTCGCGCATCACCGCCAAATCTTACGTCTTTTGCAGCCATTTACCCTTCTCCTCATTATCGATCTAAGCGTCTGCTCTAATCGAGGATTCCCATGATATC
>CAXMNO010000125.1:0-7898 GCA_964194655.1 uncultured Acidimicrobiia bacterium | reverse complement strand
AGCCGGGAGATGCTGGTGCGCGTCTACCACGCACGCTGGGTCCAAGTTGCCACGCAATCAGGCCCGCTGCGCGCAATCGCCTTCGTCGTAGACCGGGAGGCGGAACTCTACGCCGCCAAGCACCGGGCCGAAGATATTGCAGCTCACATGGCGGTTGCAGAAGGTGATCTTGGCCCCAATAGCGACTATCTCTTTGATCTTCTTCGGAGCCTGGAAGAAGCAGGAATTCACGACCGATCGGTCGCTCATCTAGGTGAGCTCGTCCGCCTTGCCCAAACGCGCGCTTGACTTTACGCCCCTATCAGACCAATCAACCGGCCATGATTTTAGATGATATCCACGACCTTCCAGCCAAATTGGCGCCGGGAAAACGGCTGATCGGGATCGACCAGGGTGAAAAGACTTTGGGGCTCGCGGTTTCAGATTCCAGGCTTTCGCTGGCCTCCCCAGTAGAGACGATTAAGCGCGGCAAGTTCACTGCCGATGCTGCAAGGCTTCGCGAGATTTGCGAGGGCCGCAACGTCGGCGGCCTTGTCATAGGCCTTCCCGTCAACATGGACGGTAGCGAGGGCCCACGTTGCCAATCCGTACGGCAATTCGCGGATAACCTGCTCCAGATCGCCAAATTCGAGATGGCAATCGCCTTTTGGGATGAGCGGCTTTCAACGTCCGCTGTCGAGCGTTTTCTGGTCGATGAAGCGGATATGACACGTAAACGCAGAGGCGAGGTGGTCGATAAACTAGCCGCCGCCTACATTTTGCAAGGTGCCCTTGATGCGATCACGCACAATCGGGCTTAGTTGTGAGAAGCCGGGCTGAGCGCTATAAGATCCAGCAGTCGCAAAGCTTAAGGTTCAACGCATTACGAGGTAGAATATCATGGGACAGCCAGGGACGGGTCCGCTTGCAGGCTTGCGGATTTTTGATCTGACAAGAATCCTTGCTGGACCGACCTGTACGCAGTTTCTTGGCGATCTCGGCGCCGAGGTCATTAAGGTCGAACGGCCGGGCCAGGGCGACGATACGCGAAAATGGGGTCCACCCTATCTCAAAGACGTCAACGGCAATGATACGCACGAAAGCGCTTATTACCTCTCCGCCAATCGCAATAAACGCTCTTTGAGCTTGGATATCTCTTTGCCCGAAGGCCAGGAGCTTGCGAAACGCATAATTGCTGGCTGCGATATCTTGATTGAAAATTTTAAGGTTGGTGGGCTCGCAAAATTTGGCCTTTCTTATGATGATCTAAGAGATGAGTTTCCTGGTTTAATTTATTGTTCTATAACTGGATTTGGCCAAACTGGCCCCTACGCTGCGCGCGCAGGGTACGACTACCTTGCCCAAGGCATGGGGGGCATTATGAGTTTGACGGGCGAACCTGACGGCACCCCTTCCAAGGTCGGCGTCGGTATTGCGGATGTCGTCTGTGGCCTCTATGCGGCCAATGCCGTTCTGGCTGCTCTTCGCCACCGGGATAAAACCGGTGAAGGCCAGTACATCGATCTGGCCTTGTTGGATTCGCAAGTTTCCTGGCTGGTGAACGAGGGCTTGAACTACCTCACCTCCGGCAAAGTGCCCAAGCGCCCGGGTAACGATCATCCGAACATCGTGCCCTACACCGTCGTCCCCGCGAGCGATGGGCATTTTATTCTGGCCGTTGGAAACGATTCGCAGTTCGCAAGGTTTTGCGATCTGGCAGGCGCGCCGGAGTTGGCAGATGATCCACGCTTCAAAACCAACCCCGACCGCAGCCTCAATCGCGCGGATCTCTATGCCATCCTGCCAACGCTCACGGTCAAGAAAAGCAGCGAAGAGTGGTTGGAAGCACTGGCGATTTTGAAAGTTCCAGCCGGCCCGATCAATAACCTGCAGCAGGTCTTCGACGATCCGCAGATCCGTGAACGCGGCATGAAGTTGGAGATGGACTATCCTGGCAGTGAGACTGGTAAAGTGAACCTGATCGCCAATCCGGTGAGATTTTCCAAAACGCCCGTCACATACCGCCGCCCGCCCCCGCGTTTGGGCCAGGACAGCGATGCGCTATTGCAGGAGTTGCTGAGCCTTGATGAAAGTGACATTGCCCGGCTTCGTGGAAGAGGCGTCGTCTAAATTACCCGCCTTCGCGGGCGGGGTGTTGTCTAGGTTCAAGGTGGAAAAGACGCTTGGTGAATAATGGGGATAACCCAATTAAAGCTTATCTTTCAATCTCTTGCGCGGCGAATACCTGTGGGGGACTATGTGAACACTAACAGGTGGAAAATTTAGCGCTAGATCAGTACCTTAGACGTGAGATTGCATAGGAAATCGTAATATGACGTCAAGCTTGGCGGCCGAAACCCCGTTCCCCGCACAATCAAGTGCCGAACGTAAGTCTGGGATTTTTCCAGCGCAGTGGTTTGCATCTGCGCTTCAAAGGAAGATCATTACCTCCCTGACAGCGGTTAGTGAGGCGCAAATTCAGCCTGCTTCCATTGATCTGCGTTTAGGTACAACGGCTTACCGGGTGCCCGCGAGCTTCCTGCCAGGTCGCGGCTACACAGTGCGCGAGAAGGTCGAGACCCTAGCACTTGAAAAGCTGGATCTCACAGCCGGGGCGGAATTGAAAAAGAACCACGTCTACCTCGTCGAGCTGCAAGAAAGCATCGATCTTAGAAAACGTATGACAGCGCTCGCCAACCCTAAAAGCTCGACAGGCCGGCTCGATATTTTCGCGCGCGTGATTACCGATCGTGCAAGCGAGTTCGACAATATCGTGGAACGGTATAGCGGCCCTTTGTGGGTCGAGATTGTGCCAAGAAGTTTCAACACGATTGTTCGCACCGGATCGCGCCTGGTGCAGCTTCGCATCAAGTATGGCGTGGCGCGTGCCAGTGAGCGCTTGCACCGCAATCTACATCAAGAAAACCGCGTGGTCGGGGGCGATGATGGCGTCGATATTCGCGGGCGCGGTATTTCCTTTTCGGTCGATGTGGTGGGCGACCCGGATACGGGTCTTGTCGGTTACAAAGCTCTAAAGACAGAGCGTTCGATCGACGTCGATAATGTCAATTACTATGACCGCAACGATTTCTGGGAGCCTGTCTATCGACCCGAATCCGGCGGCATCGTGCTGGAAACGAATGATTTTCATATCCTGGCATCCAAAGAGACAATTACTGTTCCCGAGGACTATGCCGCCGATATGATCGCTTATGATACGTTAGTGGGTGAGTTCCGGGTTCACTATGCCGGTTTCTTCGATCCAGGTTTCGGCTATTCCCCTGAAGGCCAGCGCAACGCGAAGGGCGTCTTGGAAGTCCGTTCACATGAGGTGCCCTTTATCCTTGAAGACGGGCAAATCGTCGGTCGTCTGGCCTTTGAGCGCTTAACGGAAAAGACGTTAAAACCCTACGGACAGGGGGATATCGGCTCCAACTATCAGTTTCAGGGTCTTGCTCTCTCGAAGCACTTTAAGCGATAGAGCGCTTTTGGCAAAAGTGTGTGCGGTTTTGCGCCCGGAAAGCGCGTGACGACGATGGCCTAGAGCACGTTTAATGATTCGAAAATTGTTAAACGTGCTTTAGGTGCGTTTAGTTACTGTTCATAGGCGCTTGCTCTTCGTCTTTGCCGATGTCATAAACCGGCCTCGATGACAAGCGTTCGACCCCTCTCAGAAACTGGTTTTCCGCACCCGCACCTTCTTGGTATTGAGGGGCTGACAGCGGAGGAAATTACATTCCTTCTGGACCTAGGCGACCGCTATGTGGAATTGAACCGCACGGCAGGCGCTAAGCACGGTGTGCTGGCTGGACTTACCGTTATCAATCTCTTTTTCGAGACTTCGACCAGGACAAGGACCTCGTTCGAGCTGGCCTCAAAAAGGTTGGGTGCAAACGTGATCAACATGTCGGTCGCCTGGTCGTCGATCAAAAAAGGCGAGACGCTGCTGGATACCGCGATCACCTTGAACGCGATGCATCCAGATGTGCTGGTCATGCGGCATCCAGAATCGGGCGCAGTCAAGCTCTTGAGTGAGAAGATCAATGGCGCGGTCATCAATGGCGGCGATGGCAGCCACGAACATCCAACCCAGGCCTTACTGGATGCCTTGACGATCAGGCGCCGTAAGGGCCGCTTGGAAGGGCTGACAGTTGCGATCTGCGGTGATATCTCCCACAGCCGTGTTGCGCGCTCCAATATTCATCTTTTGAACACTATGGGGGCGACTGTGCGCGTGATCGCGCCGCCGACGCTTCTTCCTACCAAGATTGAGCGTTTGGGTGTCGAGCCCTTTATCGATATGCGCGAAGGCTTGCGCGATTGCGATATCGTCATGATGCTCCGCCTCCAAACAGAGCGGATGCAGGGATCTTATGTCCCCTCAACACGAGAATACTTTCATTTCTTCGGGCTCGATCATGAAAAGCTGAAAGTAGCACACCCCGATGCGCTCATCTTGCATCCAGGGCCAATGAACCGCGGCGTTGAGATTGATAGCGAGCTCGCGGACGATATCAACCGTTCGGCCATTCGCGAACAGGTCGAAACAGGCGTTGCGATCCGCATGGCGTGCTTGGAGGCCCTGACCGCCTCGCGCCCAAGCCGGGGGATGGTCTCATGAGCCGGGCGGGCGGCGCCCCCAAACACAGAACAGCCTTCACGAATGCGCGCCTGCTCGATCCTGAAAGTGGGCTCGATGAAAAAGGCGCTGTTCTCGTCGAAGATGGCCGTATCAGCGACTTAGGTCCTGCCCTTTTCAAAGACGGTGTCCCGGAAGGCATTAAGGCCATCGACTGTGACGGGCACTGCCTGGCCCCAGGCCTCGTTGATATGCGCGTCCAGCTTCGCGAACCGGGGGAGGAGCATAAGGAAACTTTCGAGAGCGCGAGCCGGGCTGCAATGGCGGGCGGCGTCACTACGATGGTCGCTTTGCCGAATACAGACCCGGTCATGGACGATGTTGCAGGCGTTGAATTCGTCGCGAGGCGCGCGCGTGAGGTAAAGCAGGTCAAGATCTTCACTTATGGCGCTGTAACAGTGCGTCTTGAAGGCCAACAGCTCACGGAATTCGGCCTTCTTGGCAAATATGGTGCCCTTGGCTTCACCGACGGGGTGAAAGCCATTGGCGATACCCAGGTTATGAGGCGTGCTCTATCCTACGCGCGTGCCTTCGATAAGGTAATTTTGCAGCATCCTGAAGAGCCAAGCCTTGCCGGTGGTGTCATGAATGGCGGCGAGTTGGCGACTCGGCTGGGTCTTTCGGGTATTCCCTCGGTCGCTGAAGTCATGATGGTTGAGCGCGATTTACGCCTGGTCGAGTTGACGGGGGGCCGCTATCACGCCTCCCACATCTCGACGGCGGCCGCCATCGAAGTCATAGCCAAAGCCAAGGACCGTGGGCTTCCCGTCACTTGCGATACAGCACCTCATTACTTCACACTGAACGAAAATGCGGTTGGCGACTATCGGACCTTCGCAAAGGTATCGCCGCCCCTTCGCAGCGAGGAAGACCGTGCTGCTGTTGCGGAAGCCGTTATCGCCGGTACCATTGATGCTATCGCAAGCGACCACGCCCCACACGACCAAGAATCAAAGCGCGTGCCATTTAGCGCTGCAGAACCGGGTATTGTCGGGTTGGAATCATTACTACCGCTCACTCTGAATCTCTATCACGACGAGCGTATTGGGCTTTTGGACCTATTGAAGCTCCTATCTCTCGGGCCAGCGAAGTTGCTGGGCCTCCCCTCTGGCCGCTTAGCGAAGGGGGTCGCTGCCGATTTGATCGTTTTCGATCCCAATGCGCCCTGGCGCCTGGACCCAGAGCGTTTTGCCAGTAAATCAAAGAACTCGCCTTTTGAAGATCACCCGGTGCAAGGGAAAGTCCTGAAAACGATCGTGGACGGCCGTGTTATCTTTGAACTTGGCGAGACCTAACGAGGGCGCGATGCCAGATCCGATCTCTTGGGAATTTGCTTGGCCCTATCTCATGGGGGCGCTGGTAGCCGGCTATATCATTGGCTCACTGCCCTTCGGCCTGCTCTTAACGAAGGTGGCAGGTCTTGGTGATATTCGCTCCATTGGGTCAGGCAATATTGGAACCACCAATGTGCTTAGGACCGGCCGCAAGGATCTGGCCTTTTTGACGTTGCTGTTGGACGGCGGCAAAGGTGCCGCTGCTGTATTGATTGCCTTATACTTCTTTGGTCCTGACAGCGCGCTGATGGCGGGCCTAGGCTCTGTTATAGGTCACTTGTTTCCTGTTTGGCTGCGCTTCAACGGTGGTAAGGGGGTCGCAACCACATTGGGCGTAGTATTGGCACTCCATTTCCTCGTTGGCGTGGCTGCCTGTCTCACCTGGCTAGTTGTTGCCGCTCTTTTTCGTTACTCATCGCTCTCATCCCTTTTGGCTACGGCCGCAATACCGGTCTTTTCCTGGTTCATCGGCCATGACTTGCAGCTCGTGGAGATGACGGGGCTTCTTGCCCTTCTCGTATGGATGCGCCACCACGAGAACATCCGCCGCCTCCTAAAGGGCGAAGAGTCCAAAATCGGCAAGAAATAGGGACTATCAGCCGTTGGCTTGTCGCTATTTCAAGAAAACCAGGGTGCCAATACCCCTTTGATGGCTGGAGGGCTTCTATTTCCTCAGGTGTCATGTCCTTGACGCGCCGCCAATCAATGAGCTTTGTTCCTGAAGCCGCCATCACCCAGGCCCTCTATTCATGCCGGAATCGACGCCCGCAATGCGCTCCTTAAGCCATGTGGGAATAATTCGATAAGGGAGGCGCAATTTCTCGTGGGCTAATTTCCTTGTCATCAAGGTAAACCTCCCTCAGCCGGCCGAGTCGGATGTTGATGGGTCTTCGATAGCCAGGGATGAACGCGCACACCTTCATCGGATCCTCCAAAGCTGGATCGTCACAAGATTGCGGCCCGTTTTATGAAATGCCCAGTGCCAGTGGGAAAATATTCGCTATCACTAAAAGCAGGAGCTGCCCAGAAGAAGCTCTCCGCTGCAGGGCTCCTCTTCCCGGTTGATGAAAGATCGAAACCTGGTTCTTGACGTCTAGGCGAAAACCCACCATTGGTGGATATATGTTAGTTAGCACGAACAAAGTACTTGGATCTGCGGAACGCTTGGCTTGGCTTCGCCTGATCCGTTCGGAAAACGTGGGACCTGTGATCTTTCGCCAACTCATCGCTCACTTTGGCGATGCACCCTCCGCTTTAGCAGCGGTCCCAGATCTGGCCAAGCGCGGCGGGCGCAAGCGCCCGATAAAGCTCTGTGACCCCGCCACAGCCACCCGGGAACTGGAAGCGCTTGAAGCCATAGGAGCTGAGCTTGTCGCTGCTTGCGAGCCCAGCTATCCCGCAGCCCTTACCAATCTCGACGACGCGCCGCCGGTTATCTCTGTGCTTGGACACACACACCTTCTTAGCCGGAAGGCCGCAGCGCTCGTCGGCGCACGCAATGCCTCGGCAAATGGCCGGCGCCTTGCCGCAAAAATTGCCGGAGACCTGGCAGATGCTGGCTATCTCGTCGTGTCCGGCTTGGCGCGTGGCATCGATGCCGCCGCCCATCAGGGTGCCCTTTCCGGCGGCACCGCTGCCGTCGTCGCAGGCGGCGTGGATGTTATTTATCCGCGCGAAAATACCGAACTATATGAGGCGATTCGCGAGCAGGGCGTGATTATCTCCGAACTGCCGCTCGGTATTCAGCCGCAAGCGCGGCATTTTCCGCGCCGTAATCGTATTATTTCAGGCATTGCGCTTGGTATTGTGGTGGTAGAGGCGGCCCCGAAGTCCGGCTCACTCATCACCGCGCGCTTTGCAGGGGAACAAGGACGCCTCGTCTTCGCAGTCCCGGGTTCGCCTTTGGATCCACGGGCCCAAGGCGCCAACAATCTGATCAAAGAAGG
>CAXMNO010000124.1:0-2450 GCA_964194655.1 uncultured Acidimicrobiia bacterium | reverse complement strand
TTATTTGATGCGCGTTGTCGTGCCGGATATCGAAACCTATGACGCCGTTTATCAGCGCATCATCGACAAGGTGCCTTTCTCCGACGTCAGCGCTTCGATCGTGATGGAGCGGATCAAGCAGACCTCAGCCTTACCAGTGAAATACGCCTGAATATTGATCTCCTTATGAGATTTAGATTCTCTTGTGACATTGCCGTGTTGGTGGAGTTACGCTTAGAATTCAAAAGGTGAGTGCGTAAGAATCGCGACAATCGGGCACGGAATGGCTCTTGAAAATAAACCGTGCACTGCCGCGAGGGGAGGGGGTGATTGCTATGACGGTAGAAGCGTCCGCGCGATCTTTAAGAGAAATGCGCCTTTTGCGAGGTGTCGACGAAGAAGAAATTCGGCGCCTTGAGCAGCTCTGCCGTTGGCGGCCCTATCACAAGGGACAGCTCGTCTTCGATGCTGGTTCTAATGGTGGTGAGGTCTATTTTGTTATCGAAGGCCGGGTCAATGTGACCAACGCATCGGCCGGCGGACGGGAAATCGTTTTTGCCAGCCTCGATCCAGGTGAATCCTTCGGTGAGATGGCAGCGATCGACGGTGGCACGCGGTCCGCTACCATTGTCGCGGCGCAAGATAGCCTTTTGGCCGAACTTTCCGCGCAGCATTTTCTAAGACTTTTGGAGCGTCAGCCGGAGGTCGGACGCAGGATGCTCCGTATCTTGGCAGCCATGGTCCGGATGAGTGATTTACGGATCATGGAGCTTTCCACACTCGCAGCATCGCAACGTGTTTATGCGGAACTCTTGCGCATGGCGGAACCGGATGCAGCAGGTGCGGGCCTTTGGATTGTCCGTCCCTTACCGCCGCTTCGCGAAATCGCTAGTCGTGTGAGTACCACGCGCGAGACTGTGGCGCGTGCCATGGGGCATATCTCAACAGAGGAAATCGTTCGCCGTAAAGGCCGCAACCTTTATATTATGGACCGCTCTAGACTTGAGGGGATGGCCAAAGACACCGGTTGATTTCACTAATCCGATCTGCGATATCGCAGGATAACGAAATAGCGAGCATTCTCAGAGAACCGCCCAAAAGGCGAGCGTTCTTCAAAATAAGGTGCTTTTCCCAACTAAAAAGGAATTCAGGTCGTATGTCTTATGAGCATATCTTGACGGAAATCGAGGGCTCTGTGGCCGTCATTACTTTAAACCGGCCAAAGGCTTTAAACGCGCTTTGTGTTGCATTGACCGAGGAAATGGCTTCGGCCTTGGATGGGTTTGAGGCCGATGATGGGGTGGGCTGTATCGTTATTACAGGCTCCGAAAAAGCCTTTGCCGCTGGTGCGGATATCAAGGAGATGCAGCCTAAAACCTTCTCCAGCGCATACAAGGAAGACTTTATCACCGCGACTTGGGAGCGTGTCACCCAGTGCCGCAAACCCGTGATAGCAGCCGTTGCAGGCTATGCCCTAGGTGGGGGATGCGAACTTGCGATGATGTGCGATTTTATTATCGCAGCGGAGAATGCAAAGTTCGGTCAGCCGGAAATCACCTTGGGTGTCATCCCTGGGTCGGGTGGGACGCAGCGCCTAACCCGGTTGGTCGGGAAAGCCAAGGCCATGGATCTTTGCCTCACCGGACGCATGATGGATGCCGAGGAGGCTGAGCGCAGTGGTTTGGTTAGTCGAGTGGTGCCGCTGGAGAGCTTGCTGGAAGAAGCGATGGCAGCGGCCAATACGGTGGCGTCAATGTCCAGACCAGCAACCATGATGACGAAAGAGGCTGTCAATTTAGCCTTAGAGACGACCCTTCGCGAAGGGATCCACTTCGAGAGGCGCCTTTTCCACTCGACTTTCGCAACAGAGGACCAAAAAGAGGGAATGCAGGCCTTCATCGAAAAACGGAAGGCCGATTGGAAACATCGATAGGGCTGTTAACCTCATCAGCTATCTTTTACGCTAGGGTGAACTCTGGTTGAATCGATTCGCGCTTCAACCATCTTCGATTTTAGATCCGATTAATGAGGAGGGGTAGCGGATTACGTGTCTCTAGGGTTGAGATCCCTAATATTGACGGCTGTCATTTTGACGCTTTCGGTTTTTGCGCAGTTTTCAATTTTCGGACATGTCGCGCTTCCGGGGCTGAATGAGGCTGAGCGTCTAGAGACGAAAGCCCGTCTTCAGCGGCTCGAGTCAGCCGTCAATGCGTCTAGGCGCGATCTGGTCAGCTATGCGCATGATTGGGCGGCTTGGGGGGAAACTAGTCAGTATTTGGCTGTGCTGGGATCAGATTACCCCTTTGCCGACTTGGTAACTGGGACACTTCTTGCAGAAGATATCGACCTTTTCGGCCTTTACGATGTTAAGGGCAATCTCGTCTGGGGAGCTTTGCCTGAAGCACGGCTTGGCGGGCTCCCAATCGACCCGGAAAAGCTGGAAGAATACCTGGCAACGTCCCTGAACCTTC
>CAXMNO010000123.1:0-1525 GCA_964194655.1 uncultured Acidimicrobiia bacterium | reverse complement strand
GCCGATGAGGGCTTCTTGCATGAGGCTTCCCATCGTATTGACGACGCTGAAGCCCATTTCCGCACTTAGCGCACCAGCGCAGGCAAGCGCGATGTACCAGCCCATCGAATTCCCCGTCACCGCCACGACATCGTAACGCTTAGGGTCGATCGAAAGAAAATCCAGGTAAGCTGCGGCATATATTAAGGGGGACGCATTGTCGCCACGGGTATGTTCGCGCGGTTGAAAGCTTTCCCGTCTATCCAAATCGCTCAAGCGTTCTTGGCCCGCTGCTTCGCGAAGGGTATCGAAACGCGCCATCAACTTTTTCTTATTCGCGTGATGACGGGCGAGATAGCCCAGCTCTTCCCGATTATAGGTGCCGCGCCCAGGGGCAACGACGAGGACCCGCTGCTTTGCTGTCATGGGGCCCTCTTAAGCAACACTGCGCGGTGTGGCACGCTTGCCAGAGCCGAGCAGATCGAGCGCCGCTTGGAGGATTGTTTCCTTCCTCGGCAAGGTTGAGGTCGCAGCTCGGCCTAGGGGAATGAAGGAATCTTCTGCCGTGATCCGCGAAATCCGTTTCTTCCCATCGCCCTTTTCGGCAAGCAGCGTCATCAGCGCTTCACTCTGCGAGCCGGTCACACGGCATTCATCAACGATGAGAACCGCATCTGAAGGGGCTATAGCCTGTAGAATCGCGTCCTCGTTTAAAGGGGCGAGCCAACGTAAATCAACCACGCGCACGCCTCGTCCGTGCTCATCCTCCAAAACCTTGGCGGCTTGCCGGCTCAAGAAATAGCCGTTGCCATAGCTTAAGATTGAGAGATCGCGGCCCTCGCCATGGATGCCAATCTCACCGAGCGCAATTGGTTGCGCTTCGCTGGGCGCGCGGTAGGGGAAGGTCCAAAGCCCATCTTTAGGCTCATGCAAGTCGCGGGTCATATAAAGCGCAATGGGCTCGATAAAGACCACGATGCGCTGTTCCTCGCGCGCTAGGCGTACGGCTTCGCGCAGCATCTCGACCGCATCCGCGCCATTGCTGGGGCAGGCAATTACGATCCCTGGAATATCGCGCAAGACGGCAAGGCTATTGTCGTTATGAAAATGCCCGCCAAAGCCGCGCTGATAACCTAGGCCCGCGACCCTGATCACCATCGGGTTGGTGTATTGCCCGTTGGAGAAGAAGCTCAGCGTCGAGGCCTCGCCACGCACCTGGTCCTCCGCGTTGTGCAAATAAGCTAGGAACTGGATCTCCGGAATTGGCAAAAAACCGTTATGCGCCAAGCCAATGGCGAGCCCCAGGATCGATTGCTCGTCCAACAGGGTGTTGATGACGCGATTGCTGCCAAATTTATCAAACAGCTTGGCGGTCACATTGTAGACGCCGCCCTTGGGGCCTATATCCTCGCCTGCCAGCACGATATGGCCCTGTTCCGCCATCAAGTCGGCCAGCGCCCAATTGATCAAGCGCGCCATATGCTGGGGCTGTTCCATGTTCCGCAGATCACGCTCGAAAAGCTCTGTACGTTTTTCCTTCGGCACT
>CAXMNO010000122.1:0-7801 GCA_964194655.1 uncultured Acidimicrobiia bacterium | reverse complement strand
AGCACTGCAATGTTCGGCCTAACGGCAGGTGCGGTTTGGGTTTACCTGCGAAAGGAAAGATTTTCCGAGAAGACACTTTCCTACGATCTCGCGAACTATAGTGTCGCCTTTGCAGTAAGCATCCTTTTGGCGCTCGCCTTTCAAATGACACTGGCGCCTATGACGCTACCAGCCGTCACCACGTTCCTCATTTGGTGTGAAATGGCGGTATTCCTCGCGGTTCCATTCTTTTTTTCAGGCGTCGTCGTCGCCCTGGCCCTGACACGAAGCCCCTACCCCATCGGGCGTGTTTATGCCGTCGATTTAATAGGCGCAGCGGCTGGCTGCTTTGGCGTTCTAGCCCTCCTCAATATCAGTAACGGCCCAACGGCTGTGCTCTGGACCAGTGTACTCGCAGCCTTAGGCGCTCTCCTTTTTCAACATTCCGGTATTGGTAGCTTACCGCACAAGAGGCCGACAATTCTCTGGCTCCTTGTTCTCGCCGCAGCAGCCACGTCTAACGGCTTCGACGATCAACGCCACGGCCTCTATCCGATCTACGCGAAACATGTACCTCAACTTGTCGTCCTGCCATGGTTCGAAAAATGGAATTCCTTTTCTAGAATTACCGCAGGACAACCGAGAGAAACGTCACCGGCCATGTGGGGCCCAGCGCCTATATTTGACGGTGACGAATGGCGGCTCCGCCAAAGCTATATGGCGATAGACGGCGCGGCAGGAACGGCTGCCTACGGGCTTGCCGGTGACTTATCGCGCGCCGGCTTCTTGACCTATGACATCACAAATCTCGCCTACTATCTCCCGGACCGGCAAAAGGCTGCTGTCATCGGTGTCGGCGGTGGGCGTGACGTGATTAGCGCGCGCCTATTCGGTGTCCCAAACGTCACAGGTGTGGAAATAAATCCAGCGTTTATCGACTTATTGCTGCACGATCCGGAGTTCAGTGCATTCGTCGGCTTGAACAAAATAGACGGCGTGGAACTGATCGTAGATGAGGCACGGAGTTGGTTCGCAAGGAGTGACGACGCTTTCGATGTCATTCAGATGAGCTTAATCGACACCTGGGCTGTGACCACGGCAGGGGCCTACAGCTTAACGGAGAATGGCCTTTATACCGTAGAGGCGTGGGAAATCTTTCTCGACCGCTTAACGCCTCAAGGCGTCTTCACCGTAAGCCGCTGGTACTCGCCAGAAAACATATCTGAGACTGGCCGCCTCGTCAGCCTTGCGATAGCCGCACTCTTCGAACGCGGCGTGGAAAATCCCAAAGACCATATTTTCATCGCAAAAGGGCAAAGAATTGCCACGCTCATCATTTCACCGGCGGGATTTAATTCCTCGGAACTCCACAGCTTGAAAACAGCTGTTCGAGACTTGGGTTTCGAAGTTCTGGTTGCACCAGACGAACCGACGATTGATGTTTTGAGTAGGCTCGTCAATACAAAGGATCGGCCGAGCCTGGAACGGATCGCGCGCGGCTATCGCCTTGACATGACTCCCCCCACAGATAATCGGCCGTTTTTCTTTAACCAGCTCCCACTTTACGATGCGGCCAAAGTCGCCCTGCTCGCCGCCGCAGGTCAATCTTTGGGCGTGGCGTCTGGTAACCTTTATGCCACAGCGACCTTGGTGATGCTTTTCTTCATCTCACTCGCCCTTGTAATCGCAGCGATCGTGATTCCATTGCGCCATGCGCTAAAGGATGTCGGTCAGCGCCTTGCGGTTGGTGGGACTGCCTATTTTATGCTGATTGGTGTGGGCTTCATGCTGGTCGAGATAGCTCTCTTGCAGCGCTTCAGCGTTTTCTTGGGACATCCCACCTATGCTCTGAGCATAGTTTTATTCTCTCTAATTCTTTCTACTGGGATCGGGAGTCTTCTCTCAGATTCCTATGGGATAGAGAAGCGATCGCGGTTCGTTTGCTGGGCCATTGCCACAAGCTTCTATATCGCCACCCAGGCCCTTTGGGTGCCACCGTTGCTTCTGCAACTCGATAGCACGGTGCTGGTTGCACGCGTCCTAGCTACATTAGGTATTATTTTGCCCGCTGGCCTTCTAATGGGGTACGGCTTTCCGACCGGAATGCGTTTTATTTCCCGCGTTAACAGGAAGCCAACACCCTGGTTTTGGGGCATCAATGGCGCAAGCGGTGTTCTCGCCTCTACCGTCGCGGTCGCCTGCAGTATCGCCTACGGTATCTCGACAACACTAGTCCTCGGGGCGTTTTGCTATTTGCTGCTGATACCCGCAGCATTCGTCATCGCAACGGCGCGCAAAAACCCCATAGAGGCCAACTAGCCAAAAGAGATACCCGTTCCGCGCGCGCATTGCTGAAGAGGAGCCTTGTCATAGTCGCCTGACAAGAAATATAGTTTCTTATGAATATAGAATTTTACGACGCTTAAAACGGCTTACGCCGTACTTTTCTTTGTAACGACCGGATTTCCTTAACGCATGAGTGCATGAAACGAAAACGCAATTCCAATCCTAGGGGGATGAAATCATGCGGATCTTTGTTTCTGTCATTATGGTTCTTGCAATTTCTTCTGCAGCTTGGGCTGCGGGCGATGCTGCTAAAGAGGTCAACGCCTATAATGCAGTAAAGGTCAATTTTTCCAAGAATGCCGGTAAATGCAATCTTGTTGACCCCAAGCCCTTTGAAGAGCTTCTGCAAAAAGAACTGTTCAAAATCGGAGTGCCCGAGAATAAGGGCAGCATCTCAACTGCCGTTCTCGCCATTACCGGTGACTCATTCGGCCTGCTTGGTGCCCAATGCAGCTCGCAAGCCGTTTTGAGCTTTCAAACCGTTTTAGGTGCAGACAACATCGTTACCGACAATCCAGCAATCCGTGCCGCCATTGATAGGCTGGAGAACATACCGGTGATCTTCTGGCAATCGGGCCGCTTTGGTGTCCAGGCCCAAACCCAACCGGCGAGTGGGGGCGAAAGTATGGCTGCTCAAGAAGCGGTTCTCGAAATGGTGACCAACCTCGTCAATAAGTTCAAAGAAGACCGCGAAATGGAGTAACTCTCTCCAAGCCTTCGCTCTTAAGGTGCCTTGTCTGAGGAATGAGCTTGCGGAATTGTTATTTTTGCGTGCTTGGGTCTTTTTTGTCTTTTTCCAAGTCTTTGTCAGACGAGGCCGCGCCTCTGGAAAGAGGCTCCGCGCTTTCTGCCTCAAGGCTCTCTGGATGACGTGCATCGGGCGAGCCTTTCGGCGGATAGTCGAGCGTGTCTGCAATGCGTTCGCGCTGGCCCGCGGCCATTCTTGGGAAGGGAAAGCGCCCCGTCTTACGCCATGATGCGACTTCTTTTAGCTCGGCCTCACCGCGCTCTTCATCCAACCCACTATCGCGCCCAAGATAGAGCGTGTGCGATGGAAAGGCGAAGCCAGTCCCTGAGCCCTCAACGATATCGGCGATACGAAGAAACACGTCTTCTTGAATGGCGTAAAACTCGCTCCAATCCAGGGTTAGAGCGTAAATGCGGATCTGTATATCTTGAGAAGAGGCCCCAAAGCCGACGAAGCGAACCCGCAGCGTCTCGCTATCAATTTTCGGGTGGGCATAAAGCATTTCCCGCAACTTCGCCAAAGCATAACGGAGTTGATCGGGCTTTGTCTCGTAGCGCAGCCCAATCGTCGTTTCAATAAGCATCTTGTCGCAGCGCGCCCAGTTCACCAGTTGCATATTGGCGAACTCCGCGTTGGGAACCGTCACTATTGTGCGGTCGAGTGCTCGCAGACGCGTTGACCGAATGCCTATTTCCTCGACAGTGCCCATCATGGTGCCAAAAGAGCAAAAGTCGCCAACGCTGACAGGCTTATCGGCAAAAAGGATAAAGCCACCCACGACGTTTTCCAGGGTGGGGCGCACGGCCAGCGCGATTGCAAGGCCACCCACACCAAGGCCAGCAACCAGGGGGGCTACCGGAATGCCGAAGGAATCCCCTGCGACCACCGCAATATAAATAACGACAACGAGTGCGACCAGCCGTGTCAGCGTCCGGATCATCTGAGAGTTCAGGCTCGCAGCACGCAAATGACGCGCGTTGATAATGACCTCACCCATCCGCGTAATGATTTGGACTGCCAACCAAGCTACGGCAAGAAATGTAGCGGCCTCGATGACCAGCTCGACAACGAGGAAGGTAATTCCTGTAATATTTATCGCATCGTCAACGAGCATCGAGGCGAATGGCATTGCCAAAATGATAAAAACGCTGGTCATAGGTTTGCCGAAATGCAGCCAGGGACTCATGCCCTGCAAGGCCCTATCCCAAGTCTTGCCGCACTGGTAAACAAAATAGGTAATCGCAAGGAAAAAGCCCAGCACGGCGGCCAGCCCAAACCACTGCCATAAGGTTTGATTTCCAATTATCAAGTAGAACCAGGACGGCAAGCCATCGACCCAAGACCTTGGGATGAGGGTGCCAGGTCCATAGAGGAAGTCCTCGTAAGCCCCAACCGACGCGCCGCGCTTATAGGGCAAGAATTCTGCCAGCTCGTAGAAGTGCTCAAGCAAATCAACGGTACGCGCAGTGAAAATAAAGGCTCCGGCTTGCGGCCCCTCTTCGACGAGCGTCATCGTGAGCTCGGTCTGGGGTATCGTCCAGGTTGTCAGCCCTTCAGCCGTAACGGCCGCAAGGTCGGGAATTTCTTCCAGCGGCGGCAATCCGATCCGGTCGAGTATTTCCTTCAGCAGTAGGACTTTCTCAGTTCCTGTACTTTCCCGCGTCGCACTTGGAAACTCAGAAAGGTCGAGGCAGAGCATCGCACGGCGCAAGGCGCGCCTTACCGCATCCGGCGGTTCCTCGTTTCGAAAACGCTCGATTGCTTCCTTTGCATTGGAGAGGAAGCTTTTGATTGTCTCTTGCGGACTATTTAACTGAGGTGGGCGCAGCGGATAGGGGGTAAAATCCAAACTCTGCTGATCGTTGCTCGATGCTCCACCTTGTGCCCAACTCTCCTGCGGTAGAGCTATGAAACTCAAAAACACGGGCACGATAATCAAGGCTCGAATTATCTTGCAGAACCAAGTCTCACCTAACCCCATATCTTCGCTTCCCACCGTCTCTTGTTTTTGACCAGTCGTCAAAAAAAATTCAACTCAATCCGATCTTATGCCAATAGCGGCAGCGGTCTCCATCGAAGGCGCCACGACCAGCGCGCGTTAAGCACCGCGAACCAAAAAAATGTTACGTATTCTATTGACCAAAAGCCAAACTAGGCAACTTCTCCCATTTGAATAGCATCTAGAGCAAAATCGACCCATCTCCTTGCCTTCAATAATTTTCGTATCAGGATTACCGATTCTAGATTTGACGCAGCGAGAAGGCCCGGCTCGTGGCTTATCTTTATGCGAAAACGCCTCGCAGCCACCTCATAGTCACCGGCTCCTGAACGATGATCACCGATGAGAAACCGACGATGCAGGACGCTTAAGCCGGTCGAAGTTTTCTAGGGAAAACTCGATCTCCTGACCCACTTCTCAGTCGAAAAGGAAGCACCCATGCCTCGGCTACCTACAAAGGAAAGCCCCAGTGATCGGCAAGGCTATCAAGTGCCAGGCGAAGAATGGCTATACCATCACCCGATTTCCCTCTATGGCGTTCTCCCCAGTCCCCGGCCGCCTCATCACAAAGGCAAACGTGGATGACAACAGATGCAAGGCGCGACCCGATCACACGCAATGCCGTGTTCAGATCGCACCGCACCAAGGCTTGATGCTCGCTAATTTCACTGCCACCGGGAATGCGGACCCCGTAGTTCGAGATCGACAGTCCTCCGCCACCCGCAGCGCGCCACCAGGCAAGCAACCGTTTGCCAGCGCCGAATTGACGCTCAGTAATTTGGTCGCGCAAGCGATAGCGGTCCATCATCGTTTGGGTCCGAACTCGGGCGCGGCGCCCACCAGATTGCGGTAGGTCTTCCAGCACCACGACATCCCCGCGCTCACGTCGCCCCTCAGTGCCAAGAGACCCGAGGTCATTCGGTTCACGGCGCGCAATACGGCGCGCAATAATGGCCTTGCGGCGATTTGCTCTCTTCCTTTTTAAGGCCACCCTGGCAGTCATCATGCGAACTCCGACCGGTCGCGGGCAGTCCCGCGGGATGCAAGAGAAGCCTCAACGCCATGCATCAATTGATCAGAATGCTCACTCTCTGCTATCGGCTCTCCCAGCCAGCCGTGGTCTTCATCGCCTGAAGCAAGCGTGCCCTCAAGAAGACCATGCTCGAGAAGACTGCGCTCAAGTGCCTCATGGCGCTCTACGGCAGCGCCCACCCTCGATCTCGGCTGGGAGGGGACACGCCGATAACAAAGGTCATGATGGCCCGCACAATAGGCGCTAGCGAAGCGCACTTTCGCACCACACTTCCCCTCCTCGCCTAACTCGGTTGGGCCGATGAAGAACTGGCACCGTGATGGCCGCCATGTCGGAACGGTGCGAAAGGCACCACACACTGGACGCAGAGGTAAAACAGATTCCTTCGGCACGGCTTTATCCAACCCCTCAGAGTTGGATTTTCTGTACTGCCAATGTGGCGCGTATCCCGCAGACGATGCAGCCGGAGGTCTCTTGGTCTCTACGCCGAGGCCGGGAAATTTCACGACCCGGGCGCGATTGTAACGCGTCACCTCGACAACGCCCTTGCGCTGCAATCTTCCTAGCGCATCGGCTACAGCAGACGCACTTACTAGCCCGCTTTGCACCGCTATTTCACGGTTCGTCGGACAGACCTGGCCTGCAGTCGCAGCCGCCAAAATCACCCCATAAAGCCGTCGCTGCCGATCCGTAAGGTCCATTCTATGTACTCCACTTTTACGCCCATTAAGTGTTATTTCCAGAACAACTTTTGCATTTTTCGCAAAACTGTGACAAGATATTCTTGCTTCGTTCGTATTTACAATCACTTAGCCGAGGGCAAAAATACGACTCATGGATACTGCGTGGATTAAGAGGGCTCTTAAGGGCCCGGGAAAGACGAGATCCGGCCTCGGGGATGCCCTTGGCATTGGTCCCTCCGGTGTTTCGCGACTGCTTGCGGGCAAACGGGAAATCAAAGCGGTGGAGCTTGAGATAATTTGCCGCTACTTAGGCCAGCGCCCACCCGGCATCGACCTATGGCCGCGTGTTGTCGCCAGCACTAGCACTGCTCGGGACACTTCACTAAGCAACAGCAAGTCCGCCCCACTCTTCGCACCTAGGGGAATAGAGAACGCACCGCCGAGAATCTCCAAAATCGACCAGCTTTTGAGCCGCGATCTACCGCTTCACACCACCCGTATGGCACCGCCCGAGGACATTGTTGAAGACGGTGAAAATTTTAAAAATCCGTTTTATTTCAACGAAGGAATAGGCACATATTTAAGAAGAGCGCCCAGTTTGTTAGGCGCATCCAGGGCGTTTGCCATTCGGGTTCCAGCAAGCAATATGGCCCCCCGTTTTGTTGCGGGTGAGATCATCTACCTAAACCCCAACCACCCCATCTCTCGCGGAGATTTCGCGGTTATTGAGCTGAAGGCCGACGCTTCCTCCGGATCCGATGGTATCCAGGTGAATGCCGGTGGCAACGACCCTGGGATCTCTGGCCCATGTTTCGTTCAAAAGATCGTCCATTTAGGGGCGGAGAGGCTTACCCTTAGCCAATATTCTCCGATCGGCGAAGTGTCGCTACCGCGTGCTTGTGTGAGGTCGCTGTTTCGGATCATGAACGCAAGCGAACTGATCGAAGCTTGACGCCAGCTTACATTTTCTTCATATCTTCATAACTATCATGTTCTTATTTTGTTCGTTTAAT
>CAXMNO010000121.1:0-4237 GCA_964194655.1 uncultured Acidimicrobiia bacterium | reverse complement strand
GGATATTGGTGAGGGTCGCGTTACTCATCTCCACCGTGAAGAGTTCACCATTATCGGGTGTGATGAGGTTAATGGTGAAGGCCATGCCCTCTGCCTTGCGGCTATCCATGCGGATACCGATGAAATCCAGCCACAGAGCTGTCGACATCGCACGCACCATATCGGGCCCGCCGGTCTTGGGGGAGCCGCCTTGGGGGATGCCGTTTCTTAACTCATAAGCCGCAGCCAGGAAGCTGTTGCGCACGCTGGGACTTTCTTGCAGGTAGCCGAATTGTTCAAAGGCATCGGCGAGAAGGTCCTTTGCCTCTTGATTTTGTGGCTCGGCGTGGACCAGTTTGTTCAAGATTTCCTGGGCATGGCGGTATTTGCCAGCGTCAATAAGCTCCTTGCCCTTTGCGATGATCGGCCCAGCACCGCCCATCATCTCGACATAAAGCGGGGCTGAGTCCTTCGGTGACAAGGGGATCAGGGTTGTTGGGTTGCCATCCCAATAGCCGAGATAGCGATTAACGACCCCGCGGCTGTTGTGTTCCATCGATCCGTGATAGCCGCGTGCCAGCCATTGATCCTTCAGGCTTTGCGGTGGCTCATAGATGTTATGGATCTGATTGATCGTCACACCCTGGTTCGCAAGGTGAAGGACTTGATTGTTTAGATGCGCGTACATATCACGCTGGCCACGAAGGACCTCGAGCACACGCTCGTTCCCCCAGCGCGGCCAAGAGTGGGAAGCAAACATAACCTCGGCATCGAGCCCAAAACGGTAGATCGCATCGTTGATGTACTTCGACCATGCGAGCGCATCGCGTATCAAGGCGCCGCGTAGGGTATAGATATTGTGGATGGTGCCGGTGACGTTTTCCGCCATCCAAAGCGCCCTTTTATCCGGGAAATAGGTGTTCATCTCCGCCGGCGCTTCTGTTCCCGGCGTGTTGTGGAAGATCATCCGCACGCCATCAACCGTTATCTCCTCGACCGCGTCTTCCACGATGATCGTCGGCTCCATTAATCCGATATTGCCGGTTGCAATGTTTTTCCCAATTGATTGGTCAACGTGGCCAAAGGGGCTTTTCTTCAACAGCACACCGTATTGATAGAAAAGCCGGCGGCTCATCGCGTTACCGGCATAGACGTTCTCTGAAACAGAATGTTCCATGAAGTCGACGGGTGCGATGATCTCCGTCCCGCCCGCTGCCAGCCTTTCCTCATCGACAACACCGCGCACGCCGCCAAAGTGATCGGCGTGGGAGTGCGAGAAGATGACGCCGGTAACCGGGCGCTCACCCAGCTCGTCATTGATGTATTTAAGGGCTGCGGCGGCCGTCTCGCGCGCGGTCAAGGGATCAAAGATGATCCAGCCTTCCTCGCCCTCGACAAAGGTAATGTTGGCAAGATCATAGCCTCGGATTTGATAGATCCCCGGAATGACTTCATAAAGACCGTAGGTCATATTCAAGGTCGCTTGGCGCTGCAGCGAGGGATGGATGCTATCGAATTCCTGATCGCCTAGTAAAAAGCGGTAAGGCTCGATATCCCACGCGAGCCCGCCACTATCCGCTTCGATCTGAAGCTTGTCGGGCCGCGATATCAAGCCGCGATCAGCTTCTTCAAAGTCCCGCTCATCCGCAAAGGGAAGGGTTTGGCGCAACTCCTTCATAATATCGATTGTGTGTTTGGATGGTTGTTTACCTTTAGCGTCGAAATGTTCGATTTCTTCAGCCGACGCAGCCCCTGCAAACAAACTCAAAGCAACAAATACGCCCACTCCCACTTTGCCCTTTGGCATTTTTGCTTCCTTCCCCGAGGTTACGATGTTTTTTGGCACGCAGTTTTTTGGCACGCACTGGGGTTTTACGGCGTTGAGGCCGTTTTGGATCTTCGAAGGCCATAAATCTTGGAGGATAAACTGCGTTTTTTAATTACAACAATCTAAAGTAGATTTCAATTGATAAGCTTCTTCTTCTATCATCACAGAGCGATTTTGCTGCAACGTGAAACTTGCCGCACCGCGTTTTATATTGAACAGTCGTTACGATGACGCCCGAAAGTGCTTAGAGGAGAACAAAATGGCGAATCTCGATTATGGGCATCCGCCAAAATCCGGCTGGGCCAAATTGGTGTGCGAACTCTATGTCGAAGATATCGATAAAAGCCGCACATTTTGGCAAGAACTGTTGGGGTTTGAGGTGGCTTACCAAAGACCCGAAGAGAAATTCGCATATCTAGAACGCCATGACGGCGCCCAAATCATGCTGTGCCAACGTTGTGACAGCTGGGAGACAGGACCGATGGAGATGCCTTTCGGCCGTGGCGTCAATTTTCAGGTCTTTATCGATGATGTTGATGACGTTACCGCCCGCCTGCAACAAGCTAAATGGCCTCTTTATGAAGGCCCCTACGAGGTTTGGCGCAGGTGGGGCGACCGGGAAGGCGGTAGGCGCGAAATCCTCGTGCAGGATCCCGACGGCTATCTCATTATGCTCGCCCAGAATTTGGGTGAACGCCCCCTGTCTGGCAACTGAGCTAACGCACAATCACGATTTGTCTCGGTCATCGGCAACACGTGCGACCTCCTCGCGCAGACGCGAAACTTCCTCTGTTAGCGCAGAAACCTTATCCAGCGTGCAAGGTTTAAAAGCGACATGAGGGAGGAGGCGACATAGGTCAGCGCGCAGGCCTTTAGGATGCGGCGTGCGGGGGTCATGTCTTCGGGCTCAAGGTACCGGCCTTCCTCCAGCAGCGGTAGGGCACGCTTGAAGCTGGCATCGAACTCGACGGGAAGCGTAATCAGGTGCACGACGACGGAGGTGGCGAGCGTCAAGATGCCCGCCCCAACCGTGATGATCCCAACCCAAGGCGAGCCGGAGACGAGCGCTAGTACCGGGCCAGCAAAAATGATCATCGAACCCAAGCGCTGGATGGGTCCGATTTTGCGGACCAACTCCGTGCGCGCTTTTAGCGGTAGATAGTGATCACGGTCTTGAAGGGCGTGGCCAACCTCGTGCGCTGCAACGGTGACGGCGGTCAGCGAACGGCCATCGAAGTGCTGCGGTTCCAGCCGGACAGCCTTTGCCATGGGGTCGTAGTGGTCGCCTCGGGGGATGCTCTCCACCCGCACTTCGCCTAACCCAGCTTGGTCAAGCAGGTGGCGCGCCAATTCGCCACCCGTGCCCGGAAAGTCGGGGCGGTCATCGCCATAGCGTGACAGTGTCCACTTTGCCCACAAACCAGGGCCGAAGATAAGAACGAGGAGGAGGCCGACGCCAAGAACGATAAGTAAGGGCATGGTCTCAATATAAGTGCGCTTCGCAGAGCCTCAAGGCCGCAACTACAGCTAAGCGGCGGCGTGAATTGCAGCTGCCTTTACATCGTCGTCGACATAGGCTTCGAACTGCTTGAAATTCACCTCGAAACGCTTGGTGAGATCGCGGGCGATCCTGTCATAGGCCTGCTTATCCGTCCAAGTGCTCTGCGGGTCCAGCACTTCGCTCGGCACGTCCGGACAGGCCTCGGGCACATGCAGGCCAAAGTGCGGGTGCTGGGCTGTTGCAACGCCTGCAAGCTTGCCGTCCAAGGGCGCATCCAGCATGGCGCGCGTGTAGGCGATTTTCATGCGCGTGCCGACACCGTAAGCACCACCCGTCCAGCCGGTGTTGACGAGCCAGCAGTTGGCGCCGCTTTTCTCCATCTTCTCCCCCAACATCCGGGCATAGACGGAAGGATGCCGGGGCATGAAGGGGGCACCGAAACAGGTAGAGAAGGTGGCCGAAGGCTCATTCCCCATGCCCTTCTCAGTCCCGGCCACTCGCGCGGTATAGCCGGAAAGGAAGTGATACATCGCCTGGGCCGCTGTCAGCTTGGATATTGGGGGCAGGACGCCGAACGCGTCAGCCGTCAGCATGATGACGTTCTTCGGATGGCCTGCAATTCCCGCTTCTGAGGCGTTCGGGATCAGGTGGATCGGATACGCGGCTCTCGTGTTCTCCGTGTATCGATCATCATTCAGGTCGAGCTCGCGGGTGTCGGGATCGATAACGACGTTCTCGAGGATCGTGCCGAACGTGCGCGTCGTCGCATAGATCTCCGGTTCGGCCTCCTCCGACAGGCGGATTACCTTGGCATAGCAGCCGCCCTCGAAGTTGAAGATGCCCCGATCGCTCCACCCGTGTTCGTCATCCCCGACTAGGGTGCGCTCCGGATCGGCAGAGAGTGTGGTCTTCCCGGTGCCCGAAAGGCC
>CAXMNO010000120.1:0-3175 GCA_964194655.1 uncultured Acidimicrobiia bacterium | reverse complement strand
TTATCTGGAGGCAGGCGGCATTACGAATGTGATAGAACCGCTCACAGGCATCAGCCATAAGTATGACAAACTGCTGTTGATTAGTTGTGCCGTGCTGATTTTGGGCTGTGCCAGTTTTGCGCTTGGCTTAAAGCGTGGCCCCGTGGCAGCCGGCACGCCAGGAAACTAAGAGAGGATCTGCCGGTCGTGACGTCTTGGCCCTTGCTTCAGACATCCGGGCGCTTGCTGGTTTTTGGGGGTTCTTGCGGGAACCTCCAAGCAACCGAGGCACTTCTCGCTGAGGCCGGGCGCCTCTCGATTAGCTCGCAAGAAATGCTCTGCACCGGTGATCTCGCAGCATATTGTGCGGACCCTCAAGCAACGGTGGATTTGATCCGCGAGGCCGGGATCACTTGTGTGCTGGGCAACTGCGAAGAATCCCTTGGCAGCAATGCGGACGACTGCGGCTGTGGCTTTGAGGAGGGTACGGCCTGCGATCTTCTTTCCCAGCAGTGGTACGCCTTTAATCGCGCGGCTCTCGATAGTGAGTGCAAGCGTTGGATGGCAAATCTGCCACGCGCCATTGAGGTGAAGATTGCCGGGCGCTCTCTGCTCGCGGTTCATGGCGGCGCCTCGAACATCAATCGCTTCATTTTTCCCTCAACCCCGGCTGAGGTTAAAGAACGGGAGCTGGATCTAGCGGGCAGCGACGGTATCATTGCCGGACATAGCGGCCTTCCCTTCGCTTCAATACACGGCGGACGCCTCTGGCTGAACAGCGGGGCACTGGGCATGCCTGCGAATGACGGCACGCCGCGCACTTGGTATGCCTTGATCGAGGGTGAAGAAGACGCTCTCTCGATCTCTCTAAAAGCACTGGACTACGACCATGCGAAGGCAGCATCGCGCATGAGGGACGTGGGCCTTAAAAACGGCTATGCCGATTGCCTGGAAAGTGGCCGCTGGCCGTCGCTTGATGTCTTACCGGATATTGAAAGAGAGAACAGCGGACAGGCAACCAGCGAAGTTCATTTTTTTTGGCCAAAGTAAGAGTTTGATGAAGCTTATCATCTTTGACTGCGATGGCGTTCTTATAGACAGCGAGGCCCTTGCTTGCCGCATAGAGGCCGAATGTCTGACCGCAGCAGGCTTCCCCACGACGACCCAGGACATATTGGCCCGCTATCTTGGCCGTAGTGAAAAATTTTTGCTCGCTGATATCGAAGCGCGTCACGGAAAAGCCCTGCCCGCTGACTTTTCAACGACAGCACTCCAAGAACTTGACCTTGCCTTCCAAGCAGAACTGCGGCCCGTCCCTGGAATGCGCGAACTCGTCGGGAACCTGAATGGGCCATGTTGCATCGCGTCTTCCTCTTCGCCTCAAAGAATTCACCACAGCCTTACTGTCACAGACCTTCTTCCTTTATTTGATCCATACATTTTCAGCGCCTCCATGGTCGCGCGCGGAAAGCCAGCACCGGATCTTTTTCTCCATGCCGCATCTGAAATGAATGTGCGACCTGAAGACTGTCTCGTCGTAGAAGACGCGGCACCGGGTATTCAGGGAGCCAAGGCCGCTGGAATGAAAGTCATCGGCTTTCTGGGCGGGGCACATAGAAGCGCAGACGATGCTCAAGAACTCAGCGACGCAGGCGCAGATACGATCGCCGGGAATACTGAGGAGCTTAAACCCTTACTGCGTGCAAGTTAGCTGTAAACCGATTGGGAAGCCCCCCCGCGCCCCTTTACGCAGGCATCAAAAATCGCTCACAATGGGATTCCCATCTTTTGGGCTGGCAATATGCTACGCCCTTACGTGATGTGCTTAGCTGTCCTGCACAGGTGAGTGAGCGCTGAAAGTACGTTCTCGTCTCGCCGGTAAGAAAAGGCTTCGATGTCGAGAGTATCGTTCCCCCTCGCCAATCAAAACACCGCACCTCTCACGGTCTTCGTCATGTGTGGGTGGCTTGCTTACATTCTATTCCTCCATGAAGATTTGATCTTGTATCTGGCTTACTTGACCGTGATGCAGTCAGGTCTTTTCCAATTGGCTGCCAAAATTCTCTTCGACACGGTTTTAGTCATCGTATTTTTTTGGACTGTACCGAGGCTGCCAAAACCACGTTTGCGTGGCGCGCTGCTGATTCTCCTTTGGGTCGCCCTTGTTGTGAGCACCAAGGATTTGACGGTCTACGAGGCTTTAGGGGCTAAGACCGTCATGGATACTTTGGCGGATTCCATGGGCTGGGGTTCCCTGCTGGTCTTAGGTGGGACCTATGCGATCTTGCTCGCCATACCCTTTGTGCCCGGTGTGGAACTGGGCTTTATGATCATTATCTTTTTCGGCGCGCGTGGTGCGCTTGTCGCCTACCTTGCAACGTTCTTGGGGCTGTCGACAGCATTCCTGGTTGGCCGCTTGGCGCCAAAGGCTATTTGCCAGCAGATACGTGCGCGCTTCAAACTGAATGACGAAGATCCACTCAGCCCGGATGGAAATTTGGCTACGGCACGCGCTTTGGTCCAATCGAGCAGCCTTGCCTCGATCCTTTGGCGCTACCGTCCCCTCGTGCTCGCAGCATTGTTCAACCTTCCGGGCAATGCGGTCTTTGGCGGTGGTGGAGGGCTCGCGCTCGCAACTGGGCTCGGTCGCCTACTTTCCATTCGTGCTTTCGTCATCACCGTCCTTCTTGCGACCGCGCCCATACCCGCCTTAACGGCTCTGGGGTTGCTTTCAGCGGAAAAGATGCTGGAGGCAACCGGAATCGGTGCGCCGCCGCCGCCACAAACCGATCCGTTTCCCTTTGGCGCCTACCAGTTTTCCGACTTTGCATTAACAATCGACGCTAGCGGCAGTTACAAACTCGAACGCAACGAGGCTAACACCCCTAGCCTTGAGGGGACCTTCATCTTGGAGGGTGGCTTGATCAAACTGCACGATAACAGTGGACCCATGGCCTGTAGCGGGAGCGCCACGGGCGGCAAATATTGGTGGAGCCTATCGCAAGGCCAATTAACATTTGAGCGCGTGCACGACTTTTGTCGCTTGCGTGCCTGGTTTTTGGATCGTGCACAGTTTAGTACCGAGCACAAAAAAGGCCTCTATTGAGGGTGCCATTTTTCCTAGAGCACTTTTAATGATCCCTCGATCATGAAAATCGCTCTAAGCTTTTATTATTACGCACTTTCCGGGCGCAAA
>CAXMNO010000119.1:0-3275 GCA_964194655.1 uncultured Acidimicrobiia bacterium | reverse complement strand
CCAGCCGAGGTATTCGCCAGCACCTGGGCCAAAAGGCACAGCGGCGAACAGAGCCAAGGATTTCTCCTTGCCGAACCAATAACCCGGTGTCGACCAAGCGGCATCCAAGCTACCTGCCGAAATGGCATCAAACATGTCGAGCGGCGGTACCAAGGCGTGCGGCTCGTAGAATTTGATCTTGATGTCGCCACCACTGATCGCCTCTAGGCGTGCGGAAAGATTAACGCCACCTGACCCAAGCTGAACCAGCTTGCTGGGGAAGGCGCTGCCCATTTTCCAGCGAACTTTATCGGCAGCAGCGTCACCTGCCACGCCTGTTGCCAACATACCGGCAAGGGCCAAAGCCGAAGTCGCCAGTTTAAGAGTTTTTGTAAATCGCATAATACCTCCCTATCGATTATGCTTTTGCGGTTCGATTATTTTCAGTCCCTAACCCTGAACCGCAAATATGGTCTCATCACAAGTCCCACCACTTTTATGGTGCCATTTGCACTATATTCCCTTCGACAAAAGCCCTACGGACCCTTACCAAAAAGGATGGCTTTTTTAGTTCGAACGGAAGCTAGCGCACAATGCACAAGCAATACAAGCACCCTCAGGCATAAATACCGGCATGTGGAAAAGCTTGGATTTTGAGGTGTGCGATCTATGATTGCTAATGGTTTTTGAATGCAACAAAAACCATATGGTACTTGGCTTCAAGGCGCCTGATTATTAACTCTGCTATTGCTCCGATCAGTCATTGCAAAGCTCATTTAGAGCGGCTATACAGCCTCCGCCCGCCGGGGAGTAGCTCAGCCTGGTAGAGCACTACGTTCGGGACGTAGGGGCCGGAGGTTCGAATCCTCTCTCCCCGACCAATTGCCCCTATATTTCAATAGGCTAACAGGGCGAGGATTTCCTCGCCCTGTTCTCAATTTACATAACTGTCGAAAAAATCTTAACCGCCCTGGCAAGCTCAAGTCGCCGCTAACTAATCCCGGCGTCGCGTTGAACCAAAACCTTCGTGGGATCGACGTTTCCGATCTTCGGGGAAGTGGGTCCCTTAAGCAGAGAACAAATTTCTGTGAAAACACTTCAGGCGCATTTGTGGCTGCTGATTTTGGTGGCTAGCTATGGGTCGGTTCCAAAACAGCAGCGCCACTTAGTAGTCCTTCGCGCAATTGGCTGAGAGCCTCATTCGCTTGCGACAGGCGAAAGCGTTTAATGCTTGTCTTGATGGGAATTTCACCTGCTAAGGCTAAAAACTCCTCGCCATCTTTGCGCGTTAAGTTCGCGACCGATTGGAGCCCTTTCTCCCGCCAGAGAAGGTCATAGGAAAAGCTCGGTATTGGGCTCATGTGAATTCCGGCACATACCACGGTACCGCCTGGTCTGATAGCCGCGAGGGCAGCGGGAACGAGGTCGCCTATAGGCGCATAGATTATCGCAGCATCAAGGGGCTTGGGCGGCGATTGGTTGGAATCGCCCGCCCATTCAGCACCGAGTGATAAGGCGAATTCAGCGGCTAGCTTGTCGCCCGGTCTGACAAAGGCGAAAATTTTTCTCCCCTGATAGCGCGCGACTTGGGCAACGATATGTGCTGCGGTGCCGAACCCATAAATACCGATAGATTTTGCATCTTCAGTCATCTTCAGCGACCGATAGCCGATGAGCCCGGCACACAGCAATGGTGCGACTTCGGCATCTGAGAGATTACCTTTAATTGGAAAGCAATAGCGCGCATCCGCTACGCAATAGTCGGCATATCCGCCATCGAGCGTATAGCCGGTAAAGCGGGCCGCCTCGCAGAGGTTCTCTCGACCCTGCTGGCAATAGGAACAGTGACGGCCCGTCCAGCCGAGCCATGGAACGCCGACCCTTGCGCCTTCTACCAGCCCTTCGATACTAAGCGGGTCGACACCCTGGCCGAGCTTCACAACTTGGCCGACGATCTCATGGCCTAGGATCAAAGGCAGTTTGGGTTCAGTGAGATCACCGTCAAAGACGTGAAGATCGGTTCGACAGACACCGCAGGCTGAAACCTTGATCAAAACTTGGCCTTCGCGGACTTTTGGTATTCCCCGCTCTTCGAGGGCTAGCGGTTGGCCGACCTCCCTAAAAACCATGGCCTGCATCGCCGCGTTTTCCATGGGCGTAGTTCTCCGTGGCTCGGTCGTCACTATGGCAGAGCGTGCCTCATTATACTTTGCTTGAGCGCAATGTATGATTTGTACCATGGCGCATGAGATGCTGGTCCTATGGGCCCTTTCGAGAGGAGTTGAAGGATTTTCTGTTGCCTAGGTTAAGATAGACCAGAACGTACTTGGCCAGAACAAATTGGGAGGGATGCGTGGAGCGGGGAGCGTTGGGGTTCTTTGTGGATCGCAAGGATGCAGGCCAAAGATTGGCGAAGCTTCTCGTCGACTATGATGTACGCCATCCCGTCGTCCTAGCTCTGCCGCGTGGTGGCGTGCCGGTGGCATTTGAAATTGCCAAGGCCCTCTCAGCCCCGCTGGATCTTGTCCTCGTGCGCAAAATCGGTGCGCCCTGGCAGCCAGAACTCGCTATCGGTGCGGTGGCCGATGGTCCGCGGCCCTTTAAATTCCTGAACCGGGACCTTATCGATGAAATCGGGATTTCCGATAAATTCCTTAAGGCAGCGATAGCGGAGAAGCTGCGGGAAATTGAAAAGCGACGCCGGCTCTACCTTGGTGATAAGCCGCAAGTGGAGTTGGCGGGGCGCTGCGTCATTGTCGTGGACGACGGGATCGCAACAGGCGCAACCGTTCGTGTAGCGCTTAAGGCTGTTCGTGATAATCGGCCTGAAGAAGTGGTGCTCGCCGTGCCGCTAGCCCCCATGGATTCAATTGAAAAGCTCCAAAAGAATGCGGATGTGGTTCACTGCGTCATAACGCCGGAGCTCTTTGGGGCGATTAGCATTTACTACCGTGACTTCAGGCAAGTCAGTGATGAGGAAGTCGTTGCTTACCTGAAAGCGGCTGCCAATAGATTTTCCCAGTAAATTTTGCCAGTAGATTTTAATTGTGATTTGCCGGTTTTTGCGTTCCCCTCTTTAAATTCAAGGTGAAAGGAGTTGCCCGTGCGACGCATCTTTACACCTTTTTTGGTCACCCTATGGCTTTTGCTAACCGCTTCTTCTTGTCAAACAAGTAGCTCGAACGGGGGTGGAACTGTCTATGCATCGAACGGTGCGGCTGTGGCTGGAGTTGCCGTCTTTCTGATTTTGGGTTTCGCGAGTTGTATGGGGGATTGGGAAGGCTGTTTTCCCGACG
>CAXMNO010000118.1:0-10538 GCA_964194655.1 uncultured Acidimicrobiia bacterium | reverse complement strand
TGATTGCCTCTCGAAGGAGCCACTCGATCTGATCACCGCCTAAGGCGCCAAAACGGAGCGTTACCTATGCCACACCTTATGCTCTTTATTGGCTTTTGCATGCTCGGGCTGCTCGCGACTTGTGTGTTTATGTAAAGGGCCACCCAAATCTAGGTCGCAGCAGATAAACCACGGAAAAGAATCACGATATTGACCCTCTGCGGCGTTTACAGGACATGAGCGCATTGATATGGTCCGGCCCGCAAGCAGACCGGGTCAAGTCGGAAATGGCCAGCCGGTCAGTGGCGAGTTAGGCAGTCGCGCAAAGAGGCGTGGGCTGCAGGGGTTTGGGCTTTGGCTCACAGAGGTCCGTATTAATAGGTCCGTATTACGGGGGCGATAATGAAAATCCTGACCGGCAACAGCAATCGGCCTTTGGCCGAGGCAATCAGCGCAGTTCTCAACTTGCCGCTGACCAGAGCCAGCGTCCGGCGTTTTTCCGACTTGGAAATTTTTGTCGAGATTGAAGAAAATGTGCGTGGCGAGGATGTCTTCATTATCCAGTCCACCTCATATCCAGCAAACGACAACTTGATGGAACTGCTTGTGGCGATGGACGCCTTGAAGCGCGGCTCTGCCCGTCGCATCACGGCCGTCATTCCCTACTACGGCTATGCGCGCCAGGACCGGAAATCGGGGCCGCGCACGCCAATCTCGGCCAAGCTGGTCGCTAACCTCATCACCATCGCAGGTGCCGACCGCGTCTTGACGCTTGATCTGCATGCAGGTCAGATCCAAGGCTTCTTCGATATTCCGACCGATAATCTTTTCGCCGCCCCCGTCTTCATCAAGGACATCTTGGATCGCGGTAACGGCGAAGATCTAACGGTCGTATCCCCCGATGTTGGCGGTGTGTTACGGGCCCGCGCCATCGCCAAACCCCTTGACGCGGACCTCGCAATCATCGATAAGCGCCGCGAACGCGCCGGTGCTTCTGAGGTTATGAACATCGTCGGCGACGTTAAAGGACGGCGCTGTATCCTGGTGGACGATATCGTTGATTCCGCCGGGACATTATGCAATGCCGCAGTTGCCTTGAAAGACGCGGGCGCGACGTCTGTTTCAGCTTACGTGACCCACGGCGTGCTTTCAGGCGGTGCGGTGGCGCGTGTATCGGCCTCGCCGCTGGAGGAATTGGTAACGACCGATTCCATTCAAGCAACCGAGGCGGTGCGCGTTGCACAGAACATTCGCCAGTTGACAATTGCCCCGCTTTTGGGTGAGGCGATGGACCGGATCAGCAGCGAACGTTCGGTTTCGAGTTTGTTCAACACACCCTGATTTGGGCGAAAGCCTCATCGGGTCTTGTTGAAAAAAAGGTACCGGCACCCCTGGAGGCCGGTATCGCTGGTTTGGCTAGAAGATCGTTTAAGGGTTTTCCGGCCAAGGTGATTGATAACTTTGGAGTTCGATATGAGCGACACACATTTGATCGCGGCAGAGCCGCGGGAGCGAGCCGGTAAGGGGGCAGCTCGCGCCGCACGTCGCGCGGGCCAAGTGCCTTGCGTGATTTACGGTGCGAAGAAGGAACCTACCTCTATCGCTGTTTCCGAAAAGGAATTGACGAAGGAAATCCATGCCGGTGGTTTCTTTGCGCGCCTTTATGACGTGCAAGTTGGCAAGAAGAAGGAACGGGTGCTGGCACGTGACGTGCAGTTTCATCCCGTAACGGATCGTCCCCTTCACGTCGATTTCCTGCGTGTTTCGGCCTCTTCCAGCGTGACGGTGGCGGTTCCTTGCTCCTTCATCAACGAAGATGTCTGCCCTGGTTTGGCCAAGGGTGGTGTCTTGAACGTCGTGCGTTACGAGCTTGAACTCGTTTGCCGCGCCGATGCGATCCCTTCGGAAATCGAGATCGACTTGAGCGGGTTCGACTTCGGTGAAGGCGTACACATTTCCCACATTTCTCTGCCTGATGGTGTTGAATCCGCCATCACCGATCGTGACTTCACCATCTGCACCATTGCAGCCCCGGTGGTTCACACGGAGGAGACAACAGAGGAAGAAGACGAGCTCGACGCGATTTCGACCGAAGAAGGCGAAGAGAGCGCGGACGGCGACGAGAGCGAGGCTTCCAGCGAGAAGAGCTGAGCGAACGCTCCCGCTTTCAGCCGCACTTAGGGGGGAACGGGAAAGTCTGCGATGTTGTTACTTGTCGGCCTCGGAAATCCCGGTTCCCGCTATGCACTGAACCGGCACAATATCGGCTTTATGGCGGTGGACGAGATCGTCTGCCGCCATTCCTTTGGCCCTTGGCGTAAACGCTTTCAAGGCGAGATTGCCGAAGGCCAGGTGGCTGGTGAGAAGGTTCTGGCATTAAAGCCGCGGACCTTCATGAACCTTTCAGGGCAATCGGTCGGCGAAGCCCAGCGCTTCTTTAAGATCCCGTTGGAGCAGATCGTGGTTCTGCACGACGAATTGGATCTTGCCCCTGGTCGCATCCGGGTCAAAAAGGGCGGTGGAAACGGCGGCCATAACGGCCTTCGCTCGCTCGACCAGCATATCGGTAAGGACTATCGGCGCGTCCGCATGGGTATCGGCCATCCTGGCGATAAGGACCAAGTGACGGGCTACGTCTTAAAAGACTTTGCCAAGGCGGATCACACTTGGATCGAAAAGCTTTTGGATGCCGTCGCTGGCGAGTTTCCCCGTTTGGTCGAAGGCGATGACCCGGGCTTTATGTCGCGTGTGGCCCATCTGACAGCACCGCCCAAGCCACCTAAACCGCCAAAGCCGGATCCTAAGGTCACCAAGGCTCCTAAAGAGCCTGGGGAAAGCAGTAATACGGAAGATTAGATTTCATGGGTTTTAATTGCGGTATCGTCGGTTTGCCTAATGTTGGGAAATCGACCCTTTTCAACGCCTTGACGGAATCGGCCCAGGCGGAGGCAGCGAACTATCCCTTTTGCACGATTGAGCCCAACGTAGGCCGCGTGCCTGTTCCTGATCCCAGGTTGGATCAGATCGCAGCCCTCGCCAAATCGCAAAAGACCGTTCCGACAGTCCTGGAGTTCGTTGACATTGCTGGCTTGGTGCGCGGCGCCTCAACAGGCGAAGGCTTGGGCAACAAGTTCCTCGCCAACATCCGCGAGGTGGATGCGAGCGTGCAGGTGTTGCGCTGCTTTGAGGGCGAGGTGACCCATGTCGATGGCACCATAGATCCGCTGCGTGATGCTGAAACGGTTGAGACCGAGCTCATGCTGGCCGATTTGGAATCGGTGGAAAAGCAGCTCGCGACCTGGACGAAACGCGCGCGCGGCGGCGAAAAGGAAGCAAAAGACCGTCTTGCCGTGCTTGAGTCGGCAGCGGCTGTATTGGGCGAGGGAAAGCCCGCACGCAAGGCGGAGATTTCCAAGGAATTGAGACCGGTCTTTCGCCAGCTCCAGCTTCTAACCGCAAAACCCGTCCTCTATGTCGCGAACGTGGAGGAGGAGAATGCCGTAAACGGCAACGCACTTGCCGCAAAATTGGAAGAGAAAGCAAAGGCCGAAGACGGTGGCTTCGTCGTAATCTCAGCCGCCATCGAAGCCGAGGTTGCAGCGCTAAGCAATCAAACTGAACGCCAAGAATTCTTAGAGACGCTGGGGTTGGAAGAGACGGGCCTCGCCCGGGTCATCCGCGCAGGCCATGAGCTTTTGGATCTCATCACCTTCTTCACCGCGGGTCCAAAGGAAGCGCGGGCCTGGACTGTCAGGCGTGATAGCAAAGCACCGCGAGCAGCCGGTGTCATTCACACAGACTTCGAGCGAGGCTTTATCCGTGCGGAGACCATCGCCTACGCCGATTTCATTGCGTGCAAAGGCGAGCAAGGCGCTAAGGATGCAGGGAAGATGCGGGCAGAAGGCAAAGAATATGTCGTCCGAGACGGCGATATCTTACACTTCCGCTTTAACGTCTAGGCGTTGGTGACCTCAAGCTTAACGTCGTAGCCCCAAAGGCGGCGAAGGTGACGCAGAACCTCATCCTTGCCCTTTTCGGAAAGCGCGATGCCATCATGCTGACGATGACGTAGCACGAGCTGGCGGTCGCCCAACAAATTTACATCCACGATCTGTATGTCGGGTTCCAGGTTCGTGATGTCATAGCCGCGCGCTAGGTTATTACGGACTTGCCGGTAGCCTCGTTCGTCATGAATGGCACTCACGTTCAAGTGGCTTCGCCGCGCGTTGTCCTCGATACTGAAGAGCCGCATTTTCCGGATTAGGTGTGGGCTTAAGAACTGCTTGATAAAGGATTCGTCGCGGAAATTTGCCCAGGCATCTTTCAGTGTATCCTGCCACGCACCGTTCCCTGCGAAGTCTGGGAACCAGTCCCGGTCCTCATCGGTTGGATCAGTGCAGATGCGGTGGATGTCCTGCATCATTTCATAACCCAGCGCATAGGGATTGATGCCGCTAAAGCGAGGATCGTCGAATCCTGGCTGGAAGACCACGTTCGTGTGGCTGTGCAGGATTTCCAGCAAAGCGCCTTCGTTAATCAGGTCCTTTTCGAAAAGCCGGTTGACGATCGTGTGGTGAACGAAACACGCGCAGCCCTCGTTCATCACCTTGGTCTGCTTTTGCGGATAGTAGTACTGCGCCATGTTGCGCACGATGCGAAGCATTTCACGCTCCCAAGTCTCAAGAGCTGGCGAATTCTTCTCAACGAAATAAAGCAGATTCTCCTCGGGCAGCTTTAAGGCTTTGCGTCGCTCCGAAAGGGCTGCCTCGGCCTCGGTTGGATCGCTTGCCGTTGGGCTTTGCGGCAAGGTGCGCCAAATATCATTGAAGCTCTCGCTCTCATAGGCAAGACGGGCCTCGTTACGGGCTTTCTCTTCCCGAGCGCTCAATTTGGAACGCCGCTTATAACGGAAAACACCTTGATCCATCAGGGCATGGCAGGCATCCAGAATTTCTTCCACTGCCGCAAGACCATAGCGTTCCTCGCAAGTAGCAATATATCCCTTGGCAAACTCAAGGTAGTCGAGAATCGCATTGGCATCCGTCCACTCTTTAAAGAGGTAGTTGTTCTTAAAGAAGTGGTTGTGGCCAAAGGCCGCGTGCGCCAACACCAAGGTCTGCATCGCCATGGTGTTTTCTTCCATGTAGTAGCTGATGCAAGGATCGGAGTTGATCACGATTTCATAAGCTAGGCCCTGAAACCCTTTGCGGTAGAGCATTTCCTCGCGGATGAAACGCTTGCCAAATGACCAGTGGCGATACATCAAAGGCATACCGATGGAGCAATAGGCATCCAGCATCTGCTCTGAAGTGATGACTTCAATCTGATTGCTGTAGGTGTCGAGGCCAAGCTCTTCAACAGCGATTTTCTCAACCGCCTCGTAAGTGCGCTTTAATTTATCGAAGGTCCATTCAGATCCTTCAAAGAGAAGATTGCCTTTGCTTTTGTTAGGAACTGCGGTCGTGGAAGCGAATGCCATGAACTCCTCCCTTCCTCTCACACCTGCTGGGCGCGCTTGGCGAAGAGCTCGCGAAACACTGGATAGATATCACTCGGCGTGGAAATCTGCTTCATCGCAAAATTGGGCCAGCTTTCACTCAAGCCCTGGTAGCCGCGCCACAAGGTCTTACCGGTACCCGTCGCACTGAGGCGCGCCATTTCCTGCTCGCTCAAAATTTCGATATAGGCGTAGTGCTGGCAAAGCGGCAAAAGATCGTCGGCCAGAAGCTTCAGGCACGATCCCATATCGCTTTCCATGTTATCGCCGTCGGAGGCTTGGGCCGCATAAATATTCCAGTCTTGCACCGGATAGCGGTCGTGCAGCACCTTCTTCATCTCGACCAGCGCCGTGCTCACCATCGTGCCGCCGGTCTCTCTGCTATAGAAGAAGGTCTCCTCATCAACTTCCTGGGCCAGGTGCGTATGGCGGATGAAGACGATATCGATGCGCTTGTAACGCCGCTCTAAGAAGAGGTGCAAAAGCACATAGAAACGCTTAGCCAGATCCTTTTCATGCTGGCCCATGGAACCCGAAACGTCCATCAAGCAGAACATGACCGCATTGGTCCTGGGCTGAGGGTGTGGTTCAAACCTGTTGTAGCGGACATCCATCGGATCGATATAGGGGATGAGGCGCCAGCGACGATCCAACTCTATCAGCTTGGCCTCGAGCTCAACGAGGCTCTGCTGCTCGCCGACGCTTGGATATTCAAGGGCCCGCAGCACCTCCAGCTCCTCGCGCAGGGCTTCGATGTCGCCCAGCACGGGGCGCCGGAGTGCTAAGCGCCGGCCATAGGAATTACGCATCGTGCGCAAAATATTGAGATTGCTGGCCGTGCCGGACGTCGTGAAACCAGCGCGCCGGGGCTTTACCGCCGTTACGTCTTTCAGGTTGGTTTTTATCAGATCCGGCAATTCCAGATCTTCAAAGAAGATGTCCAGGAACTCCGCGCGCGAAAGCTCGAAGGTGAAAGCATCCTCCCCCTCACCTTTATCGCTCGCCTGCTTACCTGAAGAGCCAGCACCGCTGGGTGGACGGGCGATGCGGTCCCCTGGCGTGAATTCCTTGTTGCCTGGGAAGACGTCTTCGCGCCTGCCACCGGTCGGGCTCAGGCGAAAGCGCGGCTCGCGAATGCCTTTGGCGGGGATCGAGGCTTTTTCATTGTTACCGACATCGGTAATCGCACGGTCACGGATCGACTCGTTAACGGCTTTCTTGATCTCAGCGCGCGCACGGCGGAGGAAACGTTGCCGGTTTCCAAGGCTCTTGTCCTTGGGGTTCAACCGACGATCAATAAAATGCCGCATCGCAAAATCCTAATGAAAAGCCTCTGGTTACTCCTATCTGCGCTCTAATCTATCCAGCCTTGTTGACGCGGATGTACCACTCGACGAGTCTCCGAACCTGGCGCTCTGTGTAGCCACGCTCACCCAAGCGCCGCACAAATTCAGCGTGCTGCTTGTCGGTTTTGCTATCTTGTTTGGAGCCAAAAGAGATGACCGGAAGAAGATCTTCGACTTGGCTGAACATACGCTTTTCGATGACCTCACGGATCTTTTCATAGCTGGTCCATGAAGGATTGCTCCCGTCGTTCTTGGCACGCGCGCGCAAAGAGAACTTCACGACCTCGTTGCGGAAGTCCTTGGGATTGGCAATGCCACCCGGCTTTTCGACCTTCGAAAGCTCGGCATCCAGAACTTCGCGGTCGAAGACCTGGCCCGTGTCTGGATCCTTATAATCCTGCTCCTCAATCCAGGCATCGGCATAGGAGATGTAGCGGTCAAAGAGGTTCTGGCCGTACTCTGAATAGGATTCCAGATAGGCCTTCTGGATTTCATGACCGATGAACTCGGCATAACGCGGTGACAACTCGGACTTGATGAAGTCCAGATAGCCGTCCTCAATCTCTTTCGAGAATTGCTCACGTTTAATCGACTGTTCCAGGACGTAGAGGAGATGCACCGGGTCAGCCGCAATTTCTTCGGTATCGTAATTGAAGGTCTCAGAGAGAACCTTGAACGCAAATCGGGTGGAGACACCGGTCATCCCTTCATCGACACCTGCAACCTCGCGGTATTCCTGGGTAGACTTGGCCTTGGGGTCGGTGTCTTTCAGGTTGTTGCCGTCATAAACTCGCATTTTCGAGTAGAGCGAAGAATTCTCGTGCTCACGAAGCCGCGTCAAGACGCAAAAGCGGCTCAACATTTCCAAAACCTCAGGCGCACAAGACGTGCCATCCAGCTCGCTGTTTTGGAGAAGCTTGCCATAAATTTCAGATTCTTCGCTGGCACGCAGGCAATAAGGCACTTTCACAACGCAGATACGGTCGAGGAAAGCCTCGTTGTTCTTGTTGTTTTTGAACTGGTCCCACTCCGCCTCGTTGGAATGCGCGAGTACGATCCCTTGGAAGGGGAAGGCGCCGAAGCATTCCGTTCCCAGATAATTACCTTCCTGGGTCGCCGTCAAAAGCGGGTGCAAGACCTTGATCGGCGCCTTGAACATCTCAACGAATTCAAGCAAACCTTGGGTCGTACAGTTCAAACCACCGGAATAGCTATAGGCATCCGGGTCATTCTGGCTAAAATGCTCTAACTGGCGAATATCGATCTTACCGACGAGCGCGGAGATGTCCTGGTTGTTTTCATCACCAGGCTCCGTCTTTGCGACCGCAATCCGGCGCAGGCTTGACGGCATGATTTTGGCAACAGAGAAGCGCGAAATATCGCCGTCAAACTCATCCAACCGCTTTTGCGCCCATGGTGAAGAGAGACCCGTCAGGCGGCGGGCCGAGATGCCGAACTTGTCTTCAAGCAGCGTGCCAAATTCCTCGGGATCAAAAAGGCCCAGGGGAGATTCGAAAAGCGGGCTAATCTCGTTTCCAGCCTTAAGCACGTAAATCGGCTGGTCCTCCATCAAGCGCTTTAGGCGTTCCGCCAAGGACGATTTGCCACCACCGACCGGGCCAAGCAGGTAGAGAATTTGCTTTCTTTCCTCAAGGCCTTGGGCGGCATACTGGAAATAACCCACAATCCTTTGAATCGTGTCTTCCATGCCGAAAAATTCTTTGAAGGCAGGATAGACCTTAATCGTACGGTTCAAAAAGACGCGCCCGAGACGGCTATCTTTGCTTGTGTCGATAAGCTCCGGCTCACCAATCGCCGCGATCATACGCTCGGCGGCACTGGCATACATCGAGGGATCATCGTGGCAGGCGGCGAGATAATCCTGAAGGCTCAAGTCCTCGTGCTTGCGGCGATCGTAAACCTCGGAAAAATGATCGAAAATATCATATGCAACGGCGGACATGATTGGCTCCAATGACATATTTAAGGTTGGACCCTAGAGGGTAGAGCAATAACACCCCTCGATGATGAGACGAGATGGTTAACGGTGCTTTACCAAAGTGTTAACAGATACTTAAAATATTAATTAATCTTAACAAGAAGACTCTTTTTTTAGTCTAAAAACAATTTTAGGTTACATTTTTCCCACATGGCACTCCATCTCCTATACCGTGAAGGTTTTAAAATTGAGGGCGAACCCGCCACGCAGCACAAATCACCTTGTGCTTAAGCGCCGGAACATATTTTTTGGGAGGCAGGCAATTGGAAATGCGAAAACTGGGGACACGGAAAAATACCGCGCCCCCGCTCATTAGATAGCGATATATTTATTTAGGCTCTCTAAGAAAGCCAGGTGTCCACTTATGGTGTGGTTTTGCGCCTTAAATATCCGTTTGGTGCAACAGTAATGAGGAGTTTGTTTTCCACATCCTCATCAATCTCGAATTCCGGATGTTGCTCCAGATAGGCATGAACCGCAGTCTTAGGATTGTTACCGGGTGCCCATGGACGATCGGCAAATAGTTCTGCGGGCATATCCTCTATCACCGTGTCAAATACAACGCAGTAACTCCCACGCGAAGTCAGGGGCGCATAGGCTTCCAGCTCTGCTAAGACGTGATCGTGTGTGTGGTTAGAATCCAAGCATACGAGAACGCGTTCGTAGTCTTGCGCGTAAGCCTGCACACGCTCGATCATTTCAGGAGCAGTGCTGGAGCCTTCGAACATCTCGATCCGGCTGCGCATCGGGTGGGCGTCGATAGCCTCTCGATTGTGAGAGCGAATGTCTATGTCTATGCCAAGCACCCTGCGCTGCGACTCGCGAGGATCGAGAGTGGTGCCAGCCTCTATCGCCTCCGACATATCCAGCAGCGCCAGAAGCGAGTCGCTGAAAATCAGTGAACCTCCATGGGCGATACCCGTCTCTACGATTAAATCTGGCTTCACCTTCCAGATTAACTCCTGCATCGCAACGATATCTTGCGGATACTGGATAATTGGGCGCGAGAGCCAGTCAAAATGGTAGGAATATTTCTTCGCGTTCGCCGCATTCATCCAAGCCCGGGTGAGTTCAGTTAATCTTTGATCCCTACCCTGCTCTGCAATTTCCGAAGCGCATTCCACCTTAAATTCCTCATAGGGCGTCATTTAGTTTTCCTTTTCACAGTAACGCGCACCTCGTACTCAGCCCCGTCTTCGCTGAACCAACAACTTGGATAGCCAGGAAACGTTCTCGCGCGCAGCAGGTTCAACAGCTTTCGCGCGCTATATGATTGGTCAAGCTGGATTTCGCTTGCCGCTTCAATTTCGTTAGCAAGATGAAAGGTCCCTCGATCGAGATCTTGTGCTGCGCGGTCGATCTTCCCTGACCGCAATAAGGGATATGTTTCTTTGAACAACTGCACCATCGCATCGCAGGCCTTGGCACGGAGCGATCCACCCGTATCTTCCCAGGTATAAGGAATTTCAAGCTGTGCAACTAAATCGCCAGTGTCGACTCCTTCGTCCACAAAGTGCATGCTCA
The DNA here is from genome assembly GCA_964194655.1 of uncultured Acidimicrobiia bacterium. GTDB lineage: Bacteria > Pseudomonadota > Alphaproteobacteria > Kiloniellales > Kiloniellaceae > JAJFGK01. Next base: position 193 of record CAXMNO010000118.1, on the reverse strand, counting down.
CCCCAAACGGGGCCTGTTCGACCAAAGCCCAAAAATTATAGTGCGTTCCTCTGTTGTAAGGCCGCAGACTTGGATGCGTGTTTACAAAGCCCCCACGCGGCAACGTAAGCAATGGCACAGTCCACACTTAGATGCTGCTTGGCGGCATCCTCAAAGCGCGAAATATATTCATAGCAACGCTCGCCCCAGCCAT